>JBKKAT010000353.1:0-4754 GCA_046714535.1 Acidobacteriota bacterium
CGCTGCAACCGACTATCTTGAAGTTTCACCAACAACGGTGACGATTCCGATGGGATTCGCGCAGGGAACTGTTACAGTTCAGGTGCTTGGTGACGGTCATGCGGAAAACAATGAGACTTACTTTGTCAACCTGAGTTCTCCGGTAGACGCAACCATCGGTGATGGTCAAGGTAAAGGTACTATCCAAAATAGAAAGCCTGCGCTTTCGATCAATGATGTGTCGATAACCGAAGGCAACTCCGGGACAAGCAATGCGAGCCTTGTGGTAACACCGGCCTTCGTCTACGATGCTCCAATTTCTGTAAATTACACCACAGCGGATGCAACAGCGGTACAACCTGGTGACTACACCCCAACAAGCGGGACATTGAACATTCCCGCATCAGCTGCAAGCGGAAGCATTGATGTTCCCGTGATTGGAGATACGTCAACAGAAGCAGATGAGACGTTTAAAGTACAATTGTCGAGCGCGGTAAACGCTTCGATTTCGGACAATACAGGTATTACAACCATAATCAACGACGATGGTAGTCTACCCACACTATCTCTAGATGATGTTTCGGTTCCGGAAGGAAATTCGGGATCTGTGAATGCAACGTTTACTGTGACGCAGTCGTTTGTAACCGGCTCGAACACTACTGTCAAATTTGCAACAGCTGATGCAACTGCGAAAAAGCCGGCTGACTATACGGGCAAATCAATAGTTGTAACGATTCCTGCCGGCAGCACTACGGTGGAGGTAAACGTGTCGGTTCAGGGCGACGTCCTGTATGAATCGAACGAGGCCTTTAAGGTAAATCTAACCAATCCGTTTGGAGCAACGATTGCAGATAACCAGGGAATTGGAACCATCCTGAATGATGATGCTCCACCTCGCATTTCGATTAACGATGTTGTTGTGACCGAAACCGAAGCAAATCAAACGACGACTTTTACAGTAACACTATCGGAAATCAGCGGAGCAGCAATAACCGTGAACTATTCCACCCAAGATGGGATGGCGATCCAGCCGGGCGATTATACTAAAAAGCTCAACAGCTCTCTGACGATTAATGCCGGGCTACTGAGTAAGACTTTCACAATCACGGTCAAAGGAGATCTAATCGCCGAACCTACTGAAGACTTTTTCGTGAATTTGAGCAATCCGGTTAATGCAACGATTGTCGATGGGCAAGGTGAATGCACCATCAACGATAACGATTGAACTTTTGCAGAAGGGTGCGGCAAACGTTGACTTGTTTGCCGCAACTTTACTCAACCCTTGGTCCTGGTCAACTTACGGAATTGCTGCACCGAGCGGATACGGATTCGTGATAAAATAGTTGTTTGAAACTACAGAAAATCCTTGTCTACGGTTTCCTGATTCTCCTCCTGAATACGGTCTATCTGGCGGCAAAAGCAGACCCCACCATCTTCTACATGTCCAACGTCCTTTTCCATCTCGGTTTTGGGATCTTTTTGCTGGTACTTTTTGCGATTTACATCGCAAAGAATTTCCGTTCCCAGCCGCTGGTTGGCAAACTTGGAGCAGTCCTTCTGATAGTTGGTACTCTCTTTGGCTTAGTCTTGATGTGGACAGGCGCCCATCGTCCTTACCGCTGGATTCTGCACTGGCACATTGGAATCACTTCGGTTGGGGCGCTGTTGATGATTGTCTATCTGTTCCAAAGAGTCAGACATTCCGGGTCGTCAGCGTCCCGATTAGCTACGGCTCTTGCTGTGGCAGTTTTTCTTCCCGCTATCGTAATGTCTTACCAAAAGAGTCAAACACCATCAACGGACCGCATAGTAAATCCGAAATCTCCACCGGCCAGCATGTTTCAGGAAGGGGATGGCCCGAAAGGACCATTCTTTCCTTCTGCCGCTCAAACCAACACAGGCGGGAAAATTCCTTCGAACTTTTTCATGACCTCCGATATGTGCGGTAGATGCCACGTTGAGATCTACAAGCAATGGTTCTCTTCCGCTCATCATTTTTCCTCCTTTAACAATCAGTGGTACCGCAAATCGATCGAGTACATGCAGGATGTGATTGGCACCAAACCTTCGAAGTGGTGCGGTGGTTGTCACGATCACGCGGTGATTTTTAATGGAAAGATGGACAGGCCCATCAAAGAAATTGTTCACACACCGGAAGCGCAAGCAGGTTTGGCCTGCACCTCCTGTCATTCGATTGTTCACGTGAAAAGCTCCATGGGGCAGGGAGACTTTGTAATTGAATATCCTCCCTTGCACGATCTGGCTGCGAGTGACAACATTTACATGCAGAAGTTGCACGATTTCCTGACCTTTACGGATCCGGAGCCGCATAAGAAAACTTTCATGAAACCTTTTATGCGAATGGATACTGCCGAATTCTGTTCTGCCTGTCACAAAGTTCATCTGGATGTGCCTGTAAACAATTACCGGTGGTTTCGAGGCTTCAATGACTATGACAACTGGCAGGCGAGCGGCGTATCCGGTCAAGGCGCAAGAGCTTTCTACTATCCGCCTGCGTCCCTAAAATGCGCAGATTGCCACATGCCGCTTGTCGATGCGAAGGATCCTGCAGCGGTGAACGGGAAAGTCCACTCTCATCGTTTTCCCGCGGCAAATACGGCGCTCCCTTACGTCAATCATGACCGGGAACAGTTCAAGGTTGTAGAAGATTTCTTGAAGGCCGATCAGGTCACAGTCGATATTTTTGCGTATTCAAAAGCGATTCCAATCAAAACCACGACCGAAAAAGAAGCAGTGGAGGGGCCGGAGCTTCAGAGCATGTTTGCAATCGGAGAGGAATCGGAGCAATTTGGGTCCGCTCCCACGGTCCTTCGCGAACCTGTTGAAGTCGTGGCGCCGCTGGATAAAGTCGATGCCACGGTTGCGCGCGGAGACACGATTCGATTGGATGTGGTGGTGCGCACGCGGAAAGTTGGACACTTTTTCCCGGGCGGAACCGTGGATGCATTTGACGTCTGGCTGGAATTGCAGGCGACGGACGATACGGGACGAGTTATTTTTTGGAGTGGAAAAACGGAAGACTACGGCAAGGGACCTGTCGAAAAAGGGGCACATTTTTATCGCTCTTTGCTGCTGGATGAACATGGAAATCGAATCAATAAGCGAAATGCATGGGCCGCGCGATCCGTTGCGTACGTACGATTGATCCCTCCTGGCGCTGCTGAAACTGTGCATTTCCGAATGCAGATTCCGCCCGATGTGGGAAACAAAATCCATCTGAAAGCAAAATTGAATTACAGGAAGTTCGCGTGGTGGAATACGAACTGGGCATTCGCCGGCATCAGAGATCCGGAACATAAAGATTTCGCCCTGGGCAAAGGGTATGATGATGGCCGCTGGATCTTCAAAGGGGACACTTCGAAAGTATCAGGCAAGATCAAAGCAATCCCGGATCTGCCCACTATTGTGATGTCGACAGATGAAGTGGCGCTGAATGTGTCCGATAAAGCATCGGCCAAACCACCGGCCCCCGATCCGCTTATCCGTGAGCGATGGAACGATTACGGCATCGGATTTTTGTTGCAAGGGGACCTGAGATCGGCAGAAATGGCTTTTCGAAAAGTTACGGAGCTGGATCCCAATTATGCGGACGGCTGGGTGAATATCGCAAGAGCCCGAATTCAGGAAGGGAACATGAACGGAGCGCAAGAAATGCTCAAAAAGGCTTTTGCTTTATCTCCGGATCTTGCAAAGACGCACTTCTTTTTCGCGATGACTCTCAAAGCACAGGGCAAATATGACGATGCGCTGCATCACCTGCGAAAAGCGGCTGAAAAGTATCCACGAGATCGTGTTGTAAGAAATCAGATTGGCCGGATTCTATTTCTACAGAGAAAACATAAAGAGGCGATCGCCGAATTTCAAAAGACTTTATTCATTGATCCCGAAGATTTGCAGGCTCACTACAACTTAATGCTCTGTTATCAGGGTTTGGGAAATCAGCAGATGGCTGAAAAGGAACGAGTATTCTATGAGCGTTTCAAAGCCGATGAAGCTGCCCAAACGATCACAGGACAATTTCGCAAATTGAATCCCGAAGACAACAACGAACGCCAGCCCATCCATGAGCACACTTCAGCGAATTAGTTTTCTCTTCCTTGCTCTTATTACACTTGTTTCTTGCAAACAAGAAAACAAACCTGCAGCTACGGTCCCGCCAGAAACGAAACCTGCTGTGACCGTTGCTCCTTTTGCGAATCGTTTTACGGACATCACAGCGCAGGCTGGAATTAACTTTATTCACGATAACGGCGCCTTTGGGAAAAAATATTTGCCCGAATCGATGGGCTCCGGATGCGCTTTTCTGGATTACAACAACGATACTCATCAGGATATTCTGCTCATCAATTCAATGGATTGGCCGCAAAACCGGAAAAAGACTTCAACCATGGCTCTGTACAGCAACCTGGGGAATGGCACTTTCAAGGACGTAACCAAAGAGGCTGGTCTGGCCGTGGAGCTGTTCGGGTTCGGCACAGCCATCGCCGATTTTGATAACGACGGCGACCAGGATATCTACGTAACCGCCCTGGAATCGGATCGACTTTTTGAGAATCAGGGAAACGGTTCCTTTACGGACATAACGAAAAAAGCGGGCCTCAGCGATTCAGACTTTGGATCGAGCGCCACCTGGTTTGATTACGATAAAGATGGAAAACTCGATTTGTTTGTTTGTAATTACGTGAAATGGTCCATCGACAAAGATCTATTTTGCACGCTCGACGGCGCCAACAAGTCTTATTGCACACCGGAAT
>JBKKAT010000354.1:0-3965 GCA_046714535.1 Acidobacteriota bacterium
GGTAACGGTCAACACAGGGGAGGCTTCCGTCAATCCGTATCCTTCATTCATGGAGAAACCGAGACCGTAAAACGTTTCATACGATTTTTCAGATAACGCGGAACCTCCGCTAATCAGGTACCGGATCTTTCCACCGAGGCCGTGATGAACGGGAAAAAACAAGAAGGGGCCAAGATTGAGCGAGCTCTTTTCGCGAATCCATTTATTTAAACTGATGAGTCCTTTCACAAAGCCTTCGAGCTTTTCTGACTTATCTCCGAATTTTTTCAGGATGCGGCGCCGCAGAAGATCCCATAAAGCGGGGACACCCACCATGATCGTGACATGTCCCTCTTTCAATCCTTTTGAAATGGAATCGCTGTTCAATTCTTCCAGATAAGTGATCTGTGAACCACGGCTGATGGGAAGCAAAAATCCGGTGGAAAATTCAAATGTATGATGCAAGGGGAGCACGCTTAAAAAGCCATCTTCAGCCGTGACATCGTACACCTTTAAAAGCTGCGCCATCATGCTGCTCAGGTTTTTGTGCGTGAGCATGACTCCTTTCGGGCGTCCGGTTGTGCCGGAAGTGAAGATCAGCGAGGCAATCGCAGTTGGTCTGGCTTTCGGCAGTTTTGCCGCAATTTCGGCTTCGGTTTTTTCATCTCGAAGCTCATACACGCTATCGAACGTCCAGATGAATATCTCGTGCCCCATCTGCTTCAATTTTTCCGGCAAACGATCATGTTTCCTCAAGTATCTTTTGCTCAGAAGCAGGCCTTTTGCTTTTCCAGCAACGAGGAGATTCGCTATTTCCTCAGTGGTTAAATCTTTATCGAGCGGAATGGCTGTGCCGCCGGCTTTCAAGATGCCAAAATAACTGATTCCCCATTCCGGAGAATTTTCCGAAAGCAATCCTACGCGGTCCTCTGTGTTGATTCCGGCACTATGGAGAAATGTTGCTGCGCGTGTTACGAGTTCCTGCAGATCTGCGTACGTGTATTCTTCGAGTTCTCCTTTGCGTTCCATTCGCATCGCGATACGGTTTTCATGAAGTTTGGTGACATTGTGGAAGAGTTCCATCAAGTTGCGATACGTGTAAATGCGCTTCGGTTTCGGACGGCCGACTTCTTCCATCTTCGGGAAGACCCACTTTTTCAAACCGGGGAAATGCACCTTTATCCAGTAGTGATACCAATCGATCGATTCGGGAGCCCAGTTGACCCGCTCGCGATCTTCTGTGGGGATCCGCGCAAACAAAGCACGCACGTGGTCCGCGCGGAATTGAAATTCATTGAGCACCATAAATGGCCGGAATTGTTCGTAAGCATCGAGCCCTTCCTGGATGAATGCTTCCAGATGCTTCGCCCCTTTCTTGACGCTTTGAAGCAGGCCACTGAACGTGCCATACGGTTTCGCTTTATCCAGTAGTTCGATGGCTTTCCTGGAAGTTTTGTGAAGAAAGGGAACCACTCTGCGGAAATAATCATCATCGATCGGACGCGCTTCCATTTTGGATGCAAGCGCATTGAGAAATTGATTGCCTGTCTCTTTATCCTGGAAATATTTGCGTTTATAAAGGCCGAGTAACGTAACAATTCTTCGCATGCGGGCCGGATTCACATCACCGCAACAGAGCTGATAAACCAGATCCGGTTCTTCAACGATTGTTTGCGCTGCGATGGAAAGCATGGCGGAGGCAACAAAATCGACCGGCACAATATCGAGAACGAGATTGTTGTTTACAGGAAATTCAAACTGTCCGTTTAAAGCGAACAGAATCAGAGGTGCGGTTGTGTTGAATCCTTCATTCCATCCACTGAAGGGATAACTGAGGGAGCTTTCTACAATTGCCGGGCGGATAATCGCGCGGGCAATTCCCGTTTCCGCTGCGATCATTTGTTCGGCCATGCTTTTGGTGTAGGTATAAATATTCGGCCAGCCCCACCATTGAGCGCGTTGCAGGCCGAGATCGCTCATCCGGTTTCGGATCCAATCTTTCCGTTCACGCGCTGCGGCCAGATTCAGTGTGTTCTCATCATCGGGATCGCGTCCCTCTTCCATCAATCGCTTGCGCGCAATCGCGCGAAATTCCGCATTCAAAGTGGAATCGGTGGCTTCTTCCACAACAGAACGGATGAGGCGGTCGCAATCTTTTAACTCTTGAGCAACTGAAAAATGAGCATCTTTCAATTCCTGGCGACGCGGAAAATAACCAACCACCGGATCCTCTTCCCACACCTGACCGGAGCGATTTCCCGCAACAAAGCAGGTGCTGGTGTGAACGAAAGCCGGACGCTTCATTCGTTTTACAAACTCGATCAGGTTTTGAGTTCCGGTGACATTCGTTTTCAGCGCAGTTTCGAGTGGAGGATTGAAGCTAACGTTGCCGGAAGAATTCAAGACCAGATCGATGTTCTGCGCGATTTCTTGAGCTTGCTCATCGGAGTAACCCAGGTTTTTGTGGGTGATGTCACCGCCTAGAATCGTGAGTTTTTCGCTCAGGTATTCTTTGACATGAGAACCGTATTTCTTGCGGACAGGTTCGAACGCTGGAGAAGGGAAGATGTTGCTCCAGAAACGTTCCTCACTATCCTGGCTTGAGCCGGCCCGAACCATCAGATAGATTTTGCCCACTTCGGGAAAGTGGTGTAGCAACATGCTGAGCGTCACCTTCCCGAGAAAACCGGTGCCTCCAATGAAGAAAATGTTCCGGTTCCGGAAAATCTCGCTCGGCGAGACCGTCGACATGGCAAGAATTATAGTAGATACAGAAAAACAACGCAAAGACGCTAAGGCGCAAAGTTATTTAGTGGGGTAAGCCGAAGACGTAGTAAAGCAAACAGAGTACTGCAAGGACGATGGCGCCCGCATTCAACTCTTTGTGGCGGCCCGTCAAAAGTTTCAACACAGGGTAAAGAATCAAGCCGGCGGTCAGTCCGTTGGCGATATTGTACGTAAACACCATCATGGCTATTGTGACAAATGCTGGAATCAATTCGGTTGCATCTTCAAAATCGATTTTCGCAAAGGAAGCCACCATTAAAGTTCCGACCGCCATCAACGCTGGCGCATAAGCGAAACGCAGCATCTGCAATGGTTCGATCAAAGGAATGAGAAATAGCGATACTCCGAACAAGAGGGCTGTGATTACCGAGGCAAGTCCCGTTCGCGCGCCTTCGCGAATTCCGGTTGCCGATTCAAT
Organism: Acidobacteriota bacterium; assembly: GCA_046714535.1. Lineage (GTDB taxonomy): Bacteria > Acidobacteriota > HRBIN11 > JAKEFK01 > JAKEFK01 > JAKEFK01. The sequence goes on from JBKKAT010000354.1 coordinate 3,185, forward strand.
ATAAGCTCCGCTTGTGGATGTTCCTATCAAACCGCTAAAGATGCAGCTCACGGCATCGACAACCATGGGACGTTCCATTCCGGGAAAATTTCCATCCTTATCCAGCATGTTCGCTGCAGCGCCCAAACCCATTAAAGTTCCGAGCGTATCGAGAAAACTCATCAAAAACAGAGTTAAAAGAACCGGTAGAAATGCGAGCCGCAAAACACCGGCCACATCGAGTTGAAATGCAATCGGCGCCAGCGAGTATTCCCCTTGAAATGGAATCGCAAAAAAACCTTTCGGTGCATGACCGAATCCCATGAGTCCGCCGGCAAGCGCCGTCACAGCAATTCCAATCAGGATCGCGCCTTTGACGCGGTGATACATCAACACAACCATGATGAGAAACCCGCCGATTGCGAGCAGCACCTGTGGATTGTGCAGGTTGCCGATTTTTACCGGAACGTCCGGATTGCGAAGGAATTCTGTGTTCGGTTGCAGCATCGCGGCGGCAGGCATTCCCGTTACAAAACTCGTTACAATTCCTGTTTCATACATTCCAATGAGCGTTAAAAACAAGCCGATGCCCACGGCGAAACTATGTTTCATGCTCCTGGATACGGAATTCGCCAACCAGGTGCGCAGCCCAATGACTGTGATCAGAAGAAAAATAATTCCGCTGACAAAGACAGAACCCAATCGCTGCTGCCACGTGATTCCCATAGCAGCCAGACCGAATGCGATGAATGCATTTTCGCCCATGTAGGGTGCAACGGCGATCGGACGATTTGCATACAGG
>JBKKAT010000355.1:0-7783 GCA_046714535.1 Acidobacteriota bacterium
CTTCAAGGCATGTCCGGCGGATGTTTTTTCCAACCAGCTCATCCAAACTTCGCCGTCGGCAGCAACAAGAAAAGGTTCACCGCTGTCGGGCCCAGCCGGCGAACTCAGCTCCACAATTTTCCAGGAAGATTTTTCGCAACCACAGAGACAGAAGAGAGCAAGAAGGATCGTTAACAGCTTCATAGAAAACTACGACAATCCGATCCGTTTCAGCAAGGAATCAAACCGGGGATCGGATCGGAGCGAGTCAAATCGCGGATTCACTTTCAAACTTACGAGTGAATCTTCCCGGCGTTCAAACGCTTTATCCAAATAGTCGAACGCTTGATCCTTATCGCCGAGTGCTATGTAAATCAAAGCAAAATTGTAAGGCGAGACATACTGCCGTTTTGATAGTTCCAACAGATCGTTAAGAATCTTCTGCGCCTCCTCTTTTTGGCCAAGTAACCCATAAGCATACGCGAGAGTCGCCTGCAACACGGGACTCGGATCCAGTAGCGCGATACCTCGCTGAATCTCATAAATCCCTTCCTGATTCTTGGACTGCTGGATGTAACACAAACCAACATCGATATAGACGCGCGCAAAAGCCGGATCGAGCTCGAGAGCTCTCCAGCATGCCTTCAAGGCCTTCTCATAATCACGCCAGTAAAAATAGAGGTAACCGAGAGTCCACTGAATCACAACGGAAAGCGGATCCAGCACCGCAGCTTTTTCGACTTCTGCGAGTCCTTCTTTAAATCTTCCCCTTAACGCAAGAAACACACCAAACCAGTGATGCGCAGTGATGTAACCCGGATTCAGTTCCAGCGCCTTGCGAAAAGATTCCTCCGCGCCTTTCCAATTCCAATCGTATCGATATTTGACGGTTGCCAGTGAAGTGTGCGCTTCCGCCAGACTTGGATCGAGTTGCAGAGCCTTCACCGCCACTGCGTTGGACTTCGTATAAGCTTCGCGCGAAGGAAAATAACCGTAGCCACCCATGAAGGCGTAGGCATCCGCCAAACCCGCATAAGCAAGAGCAAAACCCGGATCCAGATGAATGGCTTCGTCAAAACAATCGATGGCTTTGCGAAACCCCTCGAGGGTCCGCTTATTCCAAAAGTACCGGCCCTTCAAATAGAGTTGATACGCTTCCGTATTTTCCGTTGGTTTTTGAATTTTGCGTTTTCGTTTGACAACTTTCAACCGCAATTTCTCCGAAATTTCACGGGCAATTTCCTGTTCCAGACTATGGAGATGCTCCAGATCGCTTGTATATTCCTCGCCCCACAGACTGGCCCCCGTAAGAACATCCACGAGCTCCGTTTGAACAATGAGCTGACCACCCCGATGAACAAGGCGCCCGGTCAACACCGAGCGTACATTCAACATTCGCCCGACCTGGACAGCGTTTACCATCTGGCCCTTGTACCTGAAAACAGTGTTGCGAGCCATTACGCGAAGTTTTGGGAATTGCGATAGCGTATGAATGATGTTATCCGTGATTCCATCGACCAGATATTCAGAGTCCGGATCGGGATTCACATCCAGGAATGGAAGCACGGCAAGTGAATCAATTCGTTTCCCGGACCGGATGGGGGCTGGCTTTGCATCCGGCTGAACTTCTTTCAGAGCTTGTAGAAGATCTTCCACATTTTGAAACCTGTCCTGCGGATCTTTTTCCAGACAACGCCGGATTACAGCATCCAGCTGCGGAGGAACCGTTGCGTTCGAATCCAGAAGATCAGGAGTTGGATCCTTCAAGATAGAGGCAATCGTTTCGACAGCGCTGTCGCTTGCAAAAGGACGGCAACCTGAAAGGATTTCGTATAATACGCTGCCGAACGAAAAGATGTCGCTCCGGTTATCCAGAGGTAGTCCACGGACTTGTTCCGGCGACATATATGGAATCGTGCCGATCAACATACCTGGCGAAGTATCTCGAAACAACGTGGCTGCTCTGCTCACATCCTGCTGGTCGGAAAAGGAATCCGCGCGCGCAAGCCCGAAATCCAGAATCTTTACTATGCTATTAGTGGACAGGAAAATATTCTCCGGTTTTAAATCGCGATGGATGATTCCTTTTGAATGCGCGGCGGAGAGTCCCTGCGCCACGGACACGCTGATTTCCAGCGCTGTAGGCCACTCCAGAACTGATTTTCTAATGACCTCTTTCAGCGTCTCCCCTTCCAGTAATTCCGTGACAACATAGGAAAAGCCATGATCCGCGCCATCATCGAACACAGTCAAAATGTTGGGATGAGAAAGCGTCGCGAGCAGTTTTGCTTCCCGATCAAAACGCGCAAGAAGCGAAGCATCCTTGGTAAGCGTTTCCGGCAGCACCTTTACGGCGACATCCCTCTCCAGCCGAGTGTCGCGCGCACGGTAAACCTCTCCCATACCGCCAGCTCCCAGCGGTTCGATGATCTCGTACGGACCCAGCCGCGTTCCTATGAGTAATGCCATGGATTTGATCACTAAAGTATAAATGAAACTTTGTCCTGGCGCCCTGCACCTGTTGCAACACAAAAACGCCGCCGTCATCACTCCTTTTAACGTGCTTTTCACCACCGATTCCGTGCTACACTGCGCAATTGCGAACTTCGGTTTTTTGTTCTGTTATTGGGAACGACGCGTATTTTTCCAATGTTTATGATCCTGTAACATGACCAGCCGTTGAATTGGTGGAAAAAATAGAAGGAGCCACGCACCCAGCAAGTCCAACCGGAAGCCCCCAAGAAACGCATTCAAGGGCTTCACGATTGTTCCCGTTTCATCCAGACCGGTTTTTTTTCACTCTCGCCGGCCTGTGGTTCGTTTCGCTGACCTTTGTCGGATTCTCGCGAACTTTTTACTTTCGTGCCCTCCCGGAGCCTCTGCCCGCGCATCAGATAGTCCATGGTGTCGTGTATTCCGTCTGGGTCGTGCTGTTTCTTGTCCAGGCCCTGCTGATATCGACCCATCGCAAGCGGTGGCATATTTCTCTCGGAGCGGCATCCGTATTTCTCTTGATTGTTATGATCCCGGTCGGGTTTCATGTGGTGCCTGTCTAACTTTCTGAAAAGTCGCACCTCTTCGACGCGTTGTTTCGGCGACGTTTCCCGCTTCTCAGCGGTTTATCCCTCGTTCTCGTCTGGCTCGTAGTCTGGTTTATCATTTCCGATCTCGTCTTTATGCAGCCGGCAGGCGAGGCGATCATCCGGGCACTGATAAGAGTTTTTGTCTGGTAGGGAAGCCAGCGCATGAAACTGGAACCGCAAATCACCCAGGTAGAAACGAACGGAAACGTTCAGATGTATAATTACTTCACTTCAAGGGGCATAGGTGATGAGCGATGAATAAAGAAGAAGAAAAAAAGCAAAATGTATCTCAACAGAAACCGGGAGAATCCTCCTCACAGGAACTGAAAGACGAACAATTGAGCGAGGTTTCGGGCGGCGCTGATACGAATGTCTGCTCGATCTGTCATGTTCCCATCCCTTGTGCATGCATCCCTTGATCGGCCGCATGCACTGGCACGAAGTCCGGGATTTGTGATTTTACAAATGCCGCATGACGGGACAAGGGGCAACATTTTTCTGTCAGTTTAACGTTACGCAGGAAACCCGCGGTAGGAAACTTTATACCCATTCCTTAAAAAGCTATAGAAATTTAACGCAGAGACGCGGAGACCGCAGAGATAAGAAATTAAAGATTTTTTTTCTCTGCGTCCTCTGCGCCTCTGCGTTAAGAGCTAAAGGAGTGTTAGGCAAGCAGAGCTTGAATTTTTTCCAGAAACATTTTCATCGAAACCGGTTTTTGCAAAAACGCGGAAGAATGATCCGACAAAGCTTCACGCAGCACGGTATCTTCTGCGTAGCCAGACATATATAAAGTTTTGAGAAGCGGATAACGCAAACTCAATTTCTCCGAAAGCTCATGGCCTCCGATCAACGGCATCACCATGTCGGTGATCAATAGATCGATCCGCATGCTTTGATCAGAGCACAAAGCCATCGCTTCAAATCCATTGGAGGCCTGGAAAACGTTATATCCTTGCAGATTCAACAGCGCACCGAGCGCAGATCGAACCGGCGCATTATCATCCACAAGCAAAATGGTTTGCGATGCTGCTGGAACATTTTGAACAGTTGCCACCGGCGATTCTTCCACAAGATTCTGCTTCAAGTGCGCAGGAAGTTCGGGAAGATAGATCGTAAACGTGCTGCCTGAATTAGGCCGGCTGGAAACAAAAATGTATCCCCCACTCTGTTTAATAATTCCGTAAACACTGGATAGCCCCAGGCCGGAACCTTTTCCCACTTCCTTGGTCGTAAAAAACGGTTCAAAAATTTTCAGTCTGGTCAGATCATCCATTCCCAACCCGGTATCAGTGACTGCCATCTTTACATATCTACCTTTGCTGATCGGAACATCTTCCAACTGCGATTCATGATGGAATTCTTCCACCGTTGTTTGAATGGTCAGCCGTCCTCCTGTGGGCATTGCGTCTTTTGCATTTACCACAAGATTCATCACGACCTGCTCTATTTGATACGGATCGGCCTGAATCGTTCCTAAATTCGGGTCGAGATTCAAAACAATGGCAATGTCTTCACGAAGAAGACGCCGGATCATCGGTTCCATTTCTGTCAAAACGTGATTCAGATCAATGACTTTCGGAACCAGAACCTGTTTTCGACTGAAGGCCAGAAGCTGCCTCGTAAGAGCCGCTCCAGTCTCCGCCTGCTTCTTTACTTCTATAAGATTTTTTGCAATCGATTCGTCCAGTACAGCAGAAAGAGACAGGTCACAATAACTCATGATGGCCATAAGAATGTTGTTGAAGTCGTGTGCGACTCCTCCTGCAAGACGTCCGATTGTTTCCATCTTTTGAAATTGAACGAGTTGTTGTTGCAGTTCTTTTACGTTTGTTACATCTCGCATGATTCCACGATAAGATACGGCCTTTCCCTGCTGATCCAATTCGGCAACGGATGTTTCCAGCACCACCAACCTGGTTCCATCTTTGCGTTTCAGGACCAGTTCAAAATCCTTAACGAATCCATCTCTTGCCATGGTTTGTTCATAGAGCGGTCGCGCTTCAGAATGAACAAATAAATCTTTCGTGATATCGACGGCTAAAAGTTCTTTCTTGGAGGAATACCCGAAAAGGATTAATCCTGCGGTATTGATATCCAGAAATCGCCCCTCGGGTGTGCTGATAAAAACAACATCACGGGATTCTTCAAATAGAGTCCTGTACTTCTGCTCGCTTTTACGAAGCTCTTCATAAGCGCGCCGCCGTTCGAGAGCCGATACAATTTGCCTCGAAACAAAAGCAAGAGCTTTCTTTTCCTTTTCTCCGAACCGGACACTCGGCTGGTAGCTTTTCACAGCAATCACACCGAATGTTTTGGATCCCGATTCGAGCGGAACACCAAGCCAGTCTCCTTCCTCTAAGTCCAGCGGATTCTCTCCCTTCCGCAGTCTCTCCTGCGAATCTTTGTGTTCTGTCACGAGAGGTTTTCCGGTATCCAGTACATGCGCGATCAAACCCTTCCCCAGTTTTACCGGTTCTTGATCACGGAGGTCCTCATCGGAAAAATAAGGAAAAGTAACCGTTTCGGATGCTTCATCATAAAGAGCGATATAGAAATGAGAAGCTTCCATCAATTCCCCTACAATACTGGAGACAGCTTTATAAAACTCCTGAAGGTCCTCCGTGGAAGATGTTTTTTCCGCAATTCGATAGAGAGCGGATTGTAGATTCTCTGCTGACTTCCTTTCTGTAATATCCGTGACCGTCCCGATGTGGCCCAGAATCGCTCCCTGATCGTTCAGCACCGGAGTAGCTTCGCCTAAAACATAGATCGATCTGCCATCAGGCCGTTGAAAACGAAATTCATTTCTGTAAGGGTTTTTTGAGGACGCAGTTGTGTACCAATCCGCAAGAATCTTCGCTCTGTCTTCAGGATGGATCGGTTTGGTCCAGCGTTGTCCTATGGCTACTTCCGGCGTCAATCCGGTCATGGTGCACCAGCTTTTGCTGACGTACAAACAATTTCCTTCCGAATCGGTTCGAAAAGAGCCGACGGGTGATAGATCTGCAAGAGTATGAAACCATTTTTCGCTTTGACGAAGCGCTTCTTCCGCCTTTTTCCGCTGGATTGCATAACGGATCGATCGAAAAACCTGATCGCTGCTTATGGCGCCTTTGATTAAATAATCCTGAGCTCCCTCCAATAAAGCCCGGATTTCCACTGCGGAATCATCCAATCCGGTCAAGACAACAATGGGCAGGTCAGGAGCCACGTTATAAATTTTGGAAACACCCATCATTCCCCAGGAATCGGGCAAGGACAGGTCCAGCAGCACAACATCAAATCTTTCTTTCTGAATGCATGAAATTGCCTCGGCGAGGGTCCCGCACTGCACAAGATTCACGTGCGCAGTCATAATCCGGCTGATTACGTGATAGAGTAGTTCCGCATCCCCAGAATTATCTTCCACCAGCAACAAGTTCATTTGTCTTCGTTCGGTCATTGACACATCCAGCGAGGTCGGTTGACGGCTATTATACCAGTGGATAGAGTCGGGCTAGAATTCCTCTTTAGCTGTGCCCAGCACGATGGATGTATTGGTTTCTTTGATTGCCTTGTGGCTCAGGAGTTTCTTGATCTCCCGGTTCATGGAGTCCGTATCCTTGTATTTTCCGATGACCACCAGATCGAATTCTCCGGTGATCTCATAGACGTGGGTTAAAGCGGGATCTTTCATCAAATCATTCATCAATGCCGGAATTTTTCCCCCTACGGCCTTGATCAATGTAATCGCAGTGATTCCTAAACCAAGCTTCTTCGTGTCGAGCAAAGGTCGATATCCGCGGATCACACCGGTCTTTTCCATCACGCGAATCCGGCTCGCAACTGTGGTCGTGGAAATGTCCAATCTCTTGCCAATTTGCCGCAACGAAGCGCGCCCCTCTTTCCGCAATTCAGCAATAATTTTTAAATCTAGATCTTTGTACAATTTTCCCCCTTTTCGAGTGTTGATTTAGAATATCTGGCCAATATTGTAGCTCAGTAACTTTACAATTGTCCAGTTTCTCGACTGATACGAATCATATACATATTTTTATTGTCATATCATTGACAAATGATCAATATGATAAGTAGAATCACCGGAACAAAAAGTTAAATGTTAAGGGTTAAGAGTTAAAGGTAAGAAGCGTGCTTATTTCATTCCTTTAACGTTTAACTTTTAACAGCGACCAATTATGAAAGACTTGTCCGGTCTGTTGACTTCCCGTTCGAGACTCTTTGACGAACCGTCCAGCTTGAAGATCTATTCATTCGATCAAGGAGAAGTACCTGTTTCCTTGCGAAAATTGTTATTGCCGCAATCGGAACCGGATCTCGTGTTGCAACCGGGATCCATCGAAGATCTGATGGCATGCGTTCGCTACGCTGGAGAAAAGGAGATGGCGCTGGTTCCCCGCGGCGCTTCAACTTTTGGAATGGGTGGGGCCGTTCCTCATCGCGGGGGTATCTTGCTGGATTTTTCGACCCGAAGGGAAATTTACGATCTCAACAAAGAAAAAAGAACGATACGCGTGGGAGCCGGCTGCCGCTGGGCAGACGTGTCCAATTATCTGCAACAGTTCGGCATGGACCTGTGCACCTATCCAACGAGCTGGTTTTCAACCGTTGGAGGATGGGCATCCACCGGCGGATGCGGAATTGGGTGTACGCGATACGGTTCGTTTCATGACTTGATTCAGGCTATCACCGTTGTGACACCGGCGGGAGAGAATCGAATT
>JBKKAT010000356.1:0-4503 GCA_046714535.1 Acidobacteriota bacterium
GAATAATTTTCTTCTCATTTCTTTGCGATCTTTGCGAGCTTCTGTGAAAAAAGAGTTAGGAGTGAGTTCCTTCGCTTAAAAGCGCGCGCACTTTGGAGAGCAGGGTCTGCATTTGCACAGGCTTCGAAACAAAAATGATCTCTGGATCGGGTTGACGATCGCCGTCGCCATCATCGCTGTAACCGGACATCAAAAGCACCTTGAGTCCTGGCAATTTTTCCCGCATCTGTCGCGCAAGCTCCTTGCCGTTCATCACCGGCATAACGACATCCGAAATCAAAAGATCGATCGGACCATGATTGCCATTCATTCTATCAAAGGCATCCAAGCCGTTATTCGCTTGCAACACCTCGTATCCTTTTAACATCAGGATCGATGCAACCGCATGCCGCACCGCATCATTATCATCCACCAGGAGAATCGTTTCGCCTTTGCCATCCTGATCGGATACTCGACCGGTGGGATTCTCCGCAGGAAGCTTCACACCTTTTATCTCAGGAAAATAAATACGAAACATTGTTCCCTTGCCGACTTCACTCATGACACGGATATTTCCACCACTCTGTTTCACAATTCCATAAACGGTGGAAAGTCCAAGCCCGGTCCCTTTTCCTTCTTCTTTCGTGGTAAAAAAAGGTTCAAAAATCCTGCTGAGCGTCACCGGATCCATTCCGGTTCCCGTATCGGAAACTCGTATCATCGCGTACGTTCCGGGCTCTAAATCCACCATCGGGCGGACTGAGTTTTCATCCATTTCAACGTTGCTGGTAACAATCGACAATTTGCCGCCATTCGACATCGCGTCGCATGCGTTCACCACCAGATTGACCAACAGCCGCTCGATCTGCGAAGTATCCACTTTGGTTAAAGGAAGATTGTCATTTGAGTATTATGTTCAGTTCAACATCTTCTCTCACCAGGCGACGCAGCATTCCTTCCATTCCGGATATCACCTGATTTAAACTGACGACTACCGGTTCAAGGCGTTGTTTTCTGCTAAATGCCAGAAGTTGACGGGTAAGACCACTTCCCTTTTCTGCCGCCGACCGCATCTCCTCTACATGTCTGAAAGCCGGATCTTCCGAATTCAACTGAAGCAGCAACAACTCGCAATAGCTGGAAATCACCATCAAAATGTTATTAAAGTCATGCGCCACTCCGCCGGCAAGCTGACCAACCGCTTCAATTTTCTGGACTTGCCGGAGTTCATTCTCTAAATTTAGCTTTGCTTCTTCAGCTTTTTTGACATCCGAAATGTCAATCATCACTCCGTGTACTAAAGTACCACCAGCGCTGTTGCGCAAAATAACTGCTTCGTCCCGGATCCAGACTATTTCTCCGGATTTCGTATGCATTCGGTACTCCGAAACATACAGGTCCCTCTCTGTCGGAGAAACGTCAGACAACACCAGGGCACGATCTTCGGCAAGGATCTGCCTGGAACCCAGTTCCGGGTCGGTTATCCACTGTGCCGCTGTGAATCCAAGAATCGATTCGATCCGCGGACTCACATAGTGCCAGCGGCCATTCGGGCCCGGTTCGGCGATATACACGATCGCGGGCACCTGTTCCACCAACGTGCGGTATTTTCTTTCTGCCTCACGAATTTCATCTTCAGCAAGCTTCCGTTCGGTTATGTCACGGTCCGCTCCGCGGAAGCCAACCAGCGTACCTTCCGGATTGAGAATCGGGATACTGTTGCTTTCTAAATAGCGATAACCACCCTGTTTATGTTTGCAACGCGTGACAAAGCTATTCCAGCCAATCTTCCGCTTTATGCAATCTTCGAACAGCTTGCTCACTTCCGGAAGATCTTCCGAATGAATCAGGGAAAACCATTCCACGCCGCTCAACTCCTGCGGAGTAAAACCAAGGATGTTCTCAACAGAAGGACTGCTGAACGTGATACGCATCTGATGATCAATGGACCAGATCCAATCATTGGTTGTTTCAACGAACGATCTGTATTTTTCTTCATTTTCTTTCAGAGCCACTTCAGCGAGCTTTCGATTCCGCCTTTCCTGTGATTCGTGAATTGCTCGAACGACCACAGGAGTCAGGCGGGCGAGTCTGTCTTTCAGAACGAAATCAGTCGCTCCCTGTTTGAGCGTTTCCACAGCGAGTTCTTCGCCGAGCGAACCGGTAGCCAGGATGAATGGCGTTCGTGGGGACAACTCTTTGACCATAGAGAGAGCTGCCGCCCCATCGAAGGATGGCAGATTGTAATCCGCAAGAATCAAATCGAAAGTCTGCTTTTGCAGAGCGTCCCTGAGTTCAGCTTCGGTTTGAATGCGCAACACCTCAACATCCAGACCCCCTTCCCGCAGTGTCATTTCAATCAATTCCGCATCGTCTAAATTGTCTTCGATGTGAAGAATCTGCAAACGCTTGAAATGCAGAAATTCACCACTAGTCGACACAAAATGCCCCGATAGAGTGAATTTTTTTTACAAAAGACGGTTCAGTATTGATTTGAAGCTTCGCACAAACTCGGGCCATAATCGCTAAAGAGATTTATGAACCTGCCAGGGATTGCTTTCCTCGCCAATCCTCAAGGAAGCTTCAAAACCCGCGGACAAGGCTGTATTGCCGATTTTGAAGGAGAAATCCCCTATAACCTCTTCCCTCCGTCCAACAACAGTATACTCGTTTCTCGTTCGTTTTATGCTGAGCAAGAGCCATGCCATTTCTTCTCCGTCGAGAAGAAATAAGTTTCCGCTACCCTTGTGCAAAAATTTCGCGCATACTGCAAAATTTTTCGTCTCCACATCATCTTCGTGATTTTCAGGAACTAAAGATATTTGATAAATAGAACGATCCCGATAATAAGCACCACAATCAGTCCGGTAAAAATGATTTTTGTCCTGATGCGATCTTTCGCTTCACATTTCGAGCAGAGAGGCGTATCAGGAAGGGTCGCTTGCCCGCACACTTTGCATTGGCTTCGCAATCTTCTTTCGGATGCCTTCATCCGGGCATTCATACTGAGCTCGAGCTGGCTGATTTTTTGCTCGGCACCAGTCGTTCTTTGCCCGCAATAGGGACATCTGGATACAACGGCAGAGATCGCTGCACGACAGGAATGGCAACGGACAATTTCGTTCTTTTCGGGGGCGTCTCCCTGCTGCATCTTCATAGGGATGCTCTCAATGTAAAACCCATCTCTACGAAGTTAGTTGTTCTATGAAAAGAGTCAACTAAGATGGTGTAAAAAATAAAATAAATTGTTGTAATCCAGGGCTGAATTCAGGGCATTTAAATGGAAATCAAGCCTCTTTGAATTCCGATCTTAATAGCTTCCGTACGGCTGGAAACATGCAACTTTTCAAAAATAGAACTGATATGGAACTTGACCGTGTGTTCCGAAATCTCAAGAAGGTACGCGATAGACTTGTTTCCTTCACCGTCTGCAATCAAGCGCAAAATCGCAAACTCCCGTGGAGTCAATGAGGGGGCTTCAGAAATAGGAAAACGGTGATTTGCGTTGATATCGCTAAAAACTTTCAGACCGGCTACCGCTGCTTGAAGAGCAGCAAGGATCTGGAGAAGAGATGAATCGCAACGTATGGCCCCGGCTACACTTTTTTGAAAAACCGAATCTCTAAGGAATGGGCCATCCGCTTGCTCATACAAAACTATGGAAGGGCTTGAATACTTTTTGGTGATGGCGATGAGCGGTGAAAAAGTCTTAACATTGAGAGTCGTCACATAAAGCAATTGAACATCGGCCAAAGCTGGTTCTTCCGAAAAATGAATGTCACCCGATGCTTTGAGGGTCTTGATTACGATTTCCGGAAATCCATCATTAGGGATCAGATAGACACGAATCATCCTTTCTGTCTTGGTGGGCGTTCTCCCACTTTTATGCCGAATTCCTGAACTTTCCCGGCACGCAGTACAGCGATTTTTACCTCTTTGCCAACCGATTCGGGATTAAGAACCTCAAAGATCTCATCCAATGAATTTACGTTTTTTTCATCCAAACGCACCACGATATCTCCGATCATGATTCCTGACTGCTCAGCCGGGCTCCCCTCTTCCGTTCCGGTAACCAGCAAGCCGATTTCACTCTGGCTTTGATCCCTGAATTGTTTGGGAATCCGAACCGGTTGCATCATGATTCCGAGATAAGGCTTTCCAATGGAGCCTTTTCTTGAAAGTCTCTCAACCAGACGGTCAATGTTGGATGCGGGCACGGTCAGTCCGAAGTGTCGCGAAAAAGCAGATGTGTTCATTCCGCCCACCTTTCCATTCGAAAGCACAAGAGCGGATCCCGAAAATCCAGGAAAGGGGGAAACATCCAATCGAATGAAGCGATCAAGTGTGCCTCCTCGCCAATTGCGATAAGGTCCATCGCTGCCGGAAATAATTCCAAGCACGGCTAACAAACGTCCCCTGTTGGCCCGGCCAACGCTGATCGCAAGTTGTCCGGCTTCGAATAGCGACGTCTCTTTCTCTACTGCCTTCAATTCAGTTGTTGTTTTCAGTAGCGCGAGATCGGTT
>JBKKAT010000357.1:0-2736 GCA_046714535.1 Acidobacteriota bacterium
ATCTCCACGTGTTTGAAAGACAATACATCGCCACCCGCTAACAGATAGCGAACGCCCTTTAACCGATCGCATTCGGCCTCAACCATTTCAGAAAAAAGAGCGGAGGTTAACCAGAGCGTCGTGATTCTGGTATTTGCGATTTCGTGGCCAAGTTCCCCCAGCGATAACCCCGACTTCTCTGGAATAACAAGAAGTGCGCCATTTAAAAGCGCGCTCCAGATTTCAAAAGTTGACGCATCAAAGGAGAGCGTTGAGTTTTGTAAAACGCGATCCTCCCTGGTAAGATTCAGAAATTCAAGCCCCTTTGCGACGCGAACTACTCCACGATGGAGAATGCAAACACCCTTTGGCCTACCGGTTGAACCCGAGGTATACATGATGTAGCAAAGACTGTCACCGCTGGAACCGCTACCGGGATTTTCATAGTTTCTTTCAGTTGTGTTGGGCCAACCTTGATTCATGGAAACCAGCTGAACTTTCAAATGAGAGAGTTGTTGAATCAGCCTTTCCTGGGTTATGACTAACTGCAAGCTCGCATCATTGATGAGATATTGCAACCGCTCTTCAGGATAGTTCGGATCCAGTGGCACGTAGGCGCCGCCGGCTTTTAAGATGCCGAGCAAGGAGACGATCGCGTCGGCCGATCTTTCCATTGCAACGCCGACCGGCGTTTCATTGGAAACACCCAACGAGCGCAGGTGATGAGCAAGGACATTGGCCCGGCTGTTCAGCTCTTTGTAAGTCCATTGAATTGGCCCGGATCGTAAAGCAATCGATTCTTCCATTCGAGCCACTGTTTCCTCAAAAACCGTGTGAACTGCGTGGCCCGTAAAGCAGTTGCTGCTGCTTTGACTCCATTCGGAAAGCAACCCGTTTCTCTCTTGCTCGGACAAAACAGACAACTCAGCCACCTGCTGGTCAGGATCTTGAAGAATTGATTCCATAAGATTGCCCAGATGGCTCAAGAATTGTGTGATAAAGCTTTTTTCAAAAAGGGTCGTAGAATAATTCAAACAAAGCACCAATCCATGAACCGCTTCCTCTACAGAAAGGCGGAGAGGAAATTTTGCGGTGCCCGTAAAAATCTCACGCCGAAGGTCCAATTCGAGTCCTGCAAACTCAATCTTGTTTTGTGTCTGAATCACCGTCAAAATAACATCGAAAAGGGGCGAATGCCCTCCCGAACGCAAAGGATTAATTATTTCAACCACCTTCTCAAACGGCACTTCCTGGTTGGCGAAAGCCTCGATCACTACCTTGCGCATCTGCGCGAGAATCTCACGAAATGTCGGATGTCCGGAAAAATCTGCCCGAAGCACAACTGTATTTGCAAAAAATCCAAGGAGCTTTTCCGTCTCAACGCGAAAACGTCCCGAGATAGGAGTGCCCACAAGAATATCTCGCTGATCCGTGTACCTGTGCAGCAAAGTTTGAACAACCGCAAGATAAAACATGAACGGTGTTACTTCTTCCTGCCGGCAGAGGGTATGTATCGGCTGGATCAAAGAAGGACCAAGAATCAGCGACGTTGTTTCTCCATTGAAATCTGCGGGCGCCCGTGCTGACCATCTTGCCGGAAGTGATAAAATGGGCGGACTGGAGAGTTTCTGTTTCCAGTAAGAAAGTTGTTCGGAAAAATCCGGATCAACTGCCATTTGTCGCTGGTAGACGGCAAAGTCTCTATATTGTATCGGCAAAGGAAAATCAGTGTTGGGATCGCTTGAACTTTCTTCGATCCGGTCCTCAGTAAACATTTTATAGAAGCGCTGAAGTTCATCGAAAAACAACCCGGTTGACCAACGATCCGATACGATATGATGATTGAGCAAAAGCAGAACGTGCTCTAAATGATTTTTTTTCAACAACGTTGCGCGAAAAAGAGTCTCGGTTTCTAAGCGAAAAGCGCGGCGAGCCTCCCGATGAGCTAGTTCTTCGATCTTCGTTTCAGCTTCTTCTTCGTTCAAATCGCTCAAATTATGAAAAGGAATTTCCAGCGGCCAATCTCCTACCCTCTGGTAGGGAGTTCCATCGATGGAAATAAAGCGGGTGCGAAGCGATTCATGCCGTGCCACGATCAATTTGAGCGCTTTTTCCAGCGCATCCCGATTGAGTGGACCGTGGATGCGGACATGTTTCGCAATGTTGTAGACCGGGCTGTCGCAAGCGAGTTGGTATAAGAACCAGAGTCTCTGTTGAGGAAATGATACGGGATAGTACTCAGCGGGAGGCACTGGACAAATCGGGGATCGTTTGGGCCGGTTTTTGTTCAACGCTTCTGCAACATATTGAGCTTGCTGTCGAACTGTTGTAGATGTAAATACGGTTTTAATCGACAAATCGATTTCGAATTCTTCTTGCAACCTGTTGACCAATTGAGTCGCCATCAACGAATCGCCACCCAACTGAAGAAATCGATCGCCGGCCTGGACGTCAGATAGTCCGAGAACCGATTTCCAGATAGAGAATATTTTTGATTGAATCGCATCAATTTGAGAGGAAGGGGCTTGAGATTCCTGATCACTTACAGCTTCTTCCATCAATGATCGCAAAAGTTCCTTTCGATTCAACTTGCCGGTTGGCAGGGTCGGCAGGCTTGAACGAAAAACGATGAAGAGGGGCACTTTATGATCCGCCAGGTGATTGGCAACGAACAGTTGAATCTCCTGGGCAGTGATTTGACAGCCTTCTCGCGGAACAATCGCGCAACCTACGGCTTCATTTAGCACTGGATCAGGA
>JBKKAT010000358.1:0-3250 GCA_046714535.1 Acidobacteriota bacterium
GCTTCATAAAACCATGGGATGCCACCACCCCGAATTGCAGCAAATATTGTTTGATGAAGCGCAAGCAGTGCAAGATTGTCTACCAGCGAGGGCGCCATGATTGGCGAAAATTCACGTGCGAAGTCACCGGTATCTTGTCGTACCATTGTACTGTTTACATCAAATCTCCCATCAAAGGGGTTGCCGTTCATTGCAGCAGTATTCATTAGTCGAATCGTTTCCGCGGCTCTGCGCACAATTTCCTCAACCGCCTCAATCGAGACAGAACTTTCTTGTACCTCCGGTCCGAGAATCATTTGTTCGAGCTCATCAGAAACTGTCCGAATTGGCAGCGAATCCGGCGCAAATGTTGGAGGCCCTGAAGCAACCCTGCAGAATGTTGTTAATTTCTTTTTGTCAGCAAAAGTAAGCTCACACGTAACGATCCCATCACAGGCATCATCAAAGTAGCCTGCACTCCGCCAACCTTTCTCGACTTCATACCCGGCGTAGATAGCTGCTGGTATAGTCAAAGTAGGGCCTTCTAACTCCGTGTATTTTGGCCAGTTTCCTTTCGAACTGTCGTAGATCAGCCGACCGGATTTTAATAATTCATTAAGTACTGGATCATCTGAAGAAGCGGGAATTTCCGTTGTTGATCCGTAAACTAGTCCTGCAGCCGGTGTGAACCTCAAGCGAATTTCAGGAAAACGCTCATTTGGTTTAATGTAACGCACAGAACCAAGAGGCAGAGTCTTTCCTTCTTCAAAATTCGCACATACTCCTTCCAATAAATGGGCCGCATGATCGTTTAAGGGTCCAATCTTAGCGAAGATTCGATCACAAGGATCTTCGGTACGGCGAAAAATCTTGATGTTTCCAACTTCGACAGTCCATGTCACATGCTCGGGACCCAGGCCCTCATTTTTCAACAGATCAAGCGTTAAAGGTTCCAGAGTGTCATCGTTCGTTCGAGCAAATACAACCAAAAACGGCGCTACCGGCCGAATTTTGTCACCATCTTTGAACTGAATATTTTCAGGAATGTAAGATCTCGAAATTCCACCGTTTTCAGCGATCTCAAGCGTTTCTTTTGGAACGATTCTTCGATAAATCGAATCCTTTCCAACTTCAAGCCGAAATGCCTCCAAGGGAACGGTTGACGAGCCAAGCCGGGCAATAGCAAGGGGTGGAAGAATTCTGATTTCGGTGATTGCCATACTAACGCCTGTGTTTAGAATATTTTTCGGAGATTCGATCGATCATCTCCGAGGTTTGCAAATCATTGGACTTGAGCGCCCGCAAGTAATCCTGCCGCAAGGGGTTGTTAAATCCTATTAAAGTCTGAATTAAACCACTTGCAGCATCCAAACGGTCGCGATGCAAGCGCCATCGGTCCCTTTCTTCAAATGGTAACTTCAAGGTGTAGGGCATCTGAAATGGCGGGCCTGCAACCTGGGTGTCATCATCACCATCGGCAATAGGAGTGTCTACAAGAAAATTTGCGATCGCCCGCATGTTATACATTTCTGCAAACGCAGAATGAACCAGTAATCCTCGCGGGGAATTGGAAGCTGCACCAATACTTGATAGCTCAAACGTATGAACAATATAAGAGAGAACCATTCGATAACGAATATTGAATAGATGCGCCCATGCTTTTGCCTCAGCGCCTATGATCGGCGTCCCATCGCGATCGGCGCTTTCGTCATCCTCAGGATTGAGATCCATAGATGCGTAAGGATTGGTGGGTACGTTCCGCGTAGGTTGCCAATCGGTAATGTTGCGAAATTCTCTGTAGATTTCCAAGAAGCGAAAAAAATGGGATTTCGCATCGGGGCGCTCAGGCGCTTCACCTTGCTGAGCCACCGCCTCAAGCGCCTGGATGGCCGCGTCGCGTGAAGCTACCGAACGAACGATGATATCCGGTGCCCCCGCCACAGAAGCATTGAGCGAGTTACCGCGAGCGCCTTCTCGGTAACCTCTTCCCCATTCATCCCAGGACGCTTGGTAAGGATATGTGTCTGACAAAAAATCGGAATCTTGCAAGTATTTCGGCTCATCACTCTTTAGCAGTTGGATCAATGTTTTATAAAGTTCGCTTACGGTATGGAGCTGTTGAAACTTTGTTGCATCTTTTTCTGCCGCTTTCTTGATTTCTTCACTTAGTTCATCATTCCAATCGGCTGGAGATTCAGCATAAACATATCTCGCGAGCGAATTCTTGGTCAGAGGTTCCAACTTGAATGGAAACGGATAAAAATCATTCCCCCACGGATAATCCTCCCGATCTAGATTCAACGCGCCGCCCAAAAGTCGAAGAACATTTTGTACTGTGAGCAGATGGCCCATTTCTTCTTTTGCGATTCCCAAAATGATTTCCTGCCATTCACGAATTTTCCTCCGATATTTTGGTGGAACCTGTGGACCGCCAAGCGAATATGCGGCATACAAGTACTCCACCATCAAAGCATGCTCAATTTCCGCGGCAACATCGAGCAGAAGAATCGTATAATCATGAAAGCTCAATTCAGGAGGTTGTTCTATCCTAGACTCCAACAGTACGTCTGGAACCATAGACGTTGATTTAAAGGAAATAGACGTTACATCGCGAAGATGAAAAACAACACCAGCAGCGCGCCGAGTGTCCAGACCCGCTAACTGCCGTCGTGCTCGATTACGCATTGTCCGCTCCCAAAGAATCTTTTATATCACCATTATTCATTATCACAAAACCAAAATTGACCCCATGCGGAATCTGCATGCAGGCTGACGCCAAATGGATTAGGATCTCCAGGTTCGATTAATGGCTTTCTACTGGCTTGCCGAACAGACTTGCATTCATGGTGATCTGTTACCGCGAACGCTTCTTAGATACTGTGAAAGCTGAATCGCTGAAAAGGCGTTCCGCGTTAAGCGAGAGGTGCAATTGTGCCGCTATGCTTCTTAAATTCTTATGTATCTCAAAAAGTGAATGAATCTTCTCTGAACTGAACCTAAAATCACGCATTATTAAGCTGAAATTTTTCTGCGAAACTCACGCATGAGGCATTCGTGGAACGTAATGCCGGTTGTAATTAGCCAATAATCAGCATTGTCAGACCAAGTATCATCGGCTATCATGTTGTGTATACGGGTTGGCTGCAACCGCATGCCTTGCTCGGTTCGGTCCGCCCGCATGAACTCGGGCTTTAGGCCGGTTTTGTGAAACACAACTATCATTTTCATATTAATAGACGCACTTATGAAAATAAGTGTACTTGAAAGACAA
>JBKKAT010000359.1:0-11194 GCA_046714535.1 Acidobacteriota bacterium
TGCCAGTTCGGATCCTGCGCGCGATATCGAAATTCCCCATTTACAAGTTCAACAATGCTGGATGGCGTGCGCTCTTCATTTCCGGGACAAAAATCGCAAGTCGTTTCTTTTGTCTTTCTTGCTTCCCGTTCTACTGCTTTCCGCAGTAACTTCACCCATTCTTCAGCGGGCGTCGTCTTATCGATCACGACCCACTTACGCGTTACCGGATCTCTTCGCATTTCATTCATACGTTTTTCCTAAGTAATCGTGGATCGTTATCGTAATCATAATCTTAATCTTAATTCCCCCTCTCGATTACGATTACGATCAAGATTACGATCCACGATTAAGAGCAGGATCCTCTACACCTGCTTCGGCAAATCCTTTTCGGCGGATCGAACAACTATCACACCGGCCACAGGCGGACCCATCCGGCAGCGGATCATAGCAACTGTGCGTAAAGGAATAATCTACACCCAATCGAAGACCGGTTCGGATGATTTCGGCTTTCGTCATGTTCAGCAAAGGAGCATGAATTCTAAATCTCTTTCCTTCTACACCAGCTTTTGTCCCGTAATTCAGCGTCTTTTCTAGCGACTCTATAAATTCGGGCCGGCAATCCGGATAACCACTGTAGTCCAGAACGTTGGCGCCGTAGAAAAGGTCATAAGACTGCAGGACTTCTCCAAAAGCAGCGGCCACCGCGAAGAAAATCAGATTTCTTCCCGGCACGTATGTCATCGGAATCTGATCATCCAGGGAGCGGTCCTTTGGAACCTCCATCGCAGAAGTCAAAGCCGAACCTCCTACGGGGGACAGATCCACTCGAAAAACCACATGTTTCACATTGTGAAATTGCGTTGCAACCCGTGAAGCCTTTGCCAGCTCGACACGGTGTCTCTGGCCATAATCAAAACTTAACAGGTGGAGCGAAAACCCTTGCTCCAGCGCCAGCGCGGCGGTAGTCGTGGAATCGATTCCACCGCTAAACAATACGATTGCGTAGGCCATTTAGAAACTTAGGAAGCTTTTTCAAGGTAGGCGAAAAACCATTTCTCTCCATGCCGCGCGCGAATTCGAACGAATTCTTTTCCAGCCACTTTCGTAAGCTGCACAGACGTTTTTCCAGCGCCTCTTGCGGGCAAAACGATGGCTATATCCGTTGCAATCAAATTTCCATTCTTGATCAGTTGAAGATAGGGGCGGTCTGGAGTTTCATCGAGATTTAAAGTGTATTCGCCTGGCTGCACTGTTCTTCCGCCCAACACTCCCTTCACCGGAATCGTGATGTTTCCCAGTTCCGCAGCGAAGGTCGAGGAAGGAATGGCAAGCAACAGGAACAAAATCCCGATGAATTTCTCGACGGGACGGGAATCAAAGCTAATCAAATATGGGAGCCTCGTAGTTCACGGTACGGTCCCACTCGATCACTTTAAGAGGTGTGGCTATGGGAACGCTGTAATTTATGTTCACACGGAGCACTTCGTAAGTTTCGATGCGCACCCTTTTGGCTTCAATTTGCTCTTCATCAATTTCGATTTTTTCGACTTCAGCGGCAGCGATGAGATCCCGTTCCAGCTCGTCGAGAGATCTACCACGCAAGAATCTACATTCCTCGCGCACGCTGTCCTCAAAAGCATAAACGTGAATCATGACCGGGATGACTTTCCATCCAATGTAAAGAGCTATAAAAAGAACAACCAATCCAAAGATCAGGTTTCCTCTTCCTTCCCCTTTTTGCAATTGAAAGTTCATCATTCCTCCGGCTCGTTCAAAAATATTATCTTCGGTGAGCCGGACATGTCAAGGAACAGGCTACGATGTCAGGCAACCACCTCTTTCCTCTCCCCCTTCATAAATGGGAGAAATAGAGCAACACAACTTTGGGACACTCCGCTACGATTGGAAACGATCCTGTGGATGAATCGAATAGCCATGGATAAAATCAGCGGCCGGAAAGCGAGGTCTATTCTCCGGTTGTATTTCCAGAACTTCCAGGACGGTTCCTTCACCACAGGCAATTTGAAATGATTGCTTCATCACAGCAACTACGGTTCCCGGTGGTTCTGTGGTTTTCCCCTCCGTGGAATGTGCCAGCCAGAACTTCACTCGCAAATCGCGGAAATACGAAAAACTTCCGGGCCACGGGTCAAATGCGCGAATCTGTCTTGAAATCCAGGAAGACGTATGATTCCAATTAATTTTGCCGTCATCTTTTCGCAATTTAGGAGCATAGCAAACCTGTGTGAGATCCTGCGGTTTTGGCGCAATCTCCTTCCTTTGCAATAGATCCACGGTCCGTTTGAGCAAAGGCGCTCCCTGATTTGCAATTTTCTTCGCAAGAGTATCGCTTGTATCCTCCGGCAAAATGGGACATGTCTCCTGCAAAAGAATGTCCCCTCCATCCATCACTTCGTTGATCAACATGGTTGTTGCCCCGGTGTGCTTTTCTCCTTGCAGAATGGCCCAGGGAATCGGCGCCGCTCCGCGATACTTTGGAAGCAACGAAGCATGGAGATTCACCGCTCCCAAAGGGGGCAAATTCAATAGAGCCGTCCGCAGAATTTCCCCGTATGCAACTACAACCAGCATATCCGGATGAATGGCTCGCATTTCCTCCAGGAAAATATCGGACTTGGTCGTTACAGGTTGAAGCACTGGAACGCCGATACGATGCGCAGCAATCTTCACCGGCGGAGCTTGCGCCAATAAGTTGCGTCCCTTCGGACGATCCGGCTGCGTGACTACGGCCACAACCTCATGGGTCGAACCGTAAAGAGTTTCCAGACTTGGAACGGCAAACTGAGGGGATCCCATGAAAACAATTCGCATTGATTAGTGACCAGTGGCTAGTGACTAGTGATTAGTGGCGGATACTGGCCACTAGTCAGTGGTCACTGGTCACTTTTTTTTGAGTGGCCTGAATCATCGCTTCGACGGTCTTGTAGGTACGCTGCAAATGGAATTCTTCTACAACCGTTTTAACGTTCGGATATCGCGCGATGATTTTTTCATAATCTTCTTTGGTCAGTTCCAGTAACTCGGATCTGGTATTCGTAATGATGGTTGCCGTTCGTGGTTTTCCGGTTAACAATGCAATTTCACCGAAGAATTCACCCTCTCCCAGGTTTGCTAAGAATACTTCCGTGTTTGCGTGCGTTCGCGTTAAGACGCGAACCTCTCCGTGCACCACAATAAAAAGAGAATCGCCGGGATCCCCCTCTTTTACAACCACAGCTCCTTCTTCAAAATGACGAAGATTCAATTTGGCAACGACCTGCCTGAACTCGTCGCGGCTAAGATCTTTCAGCAACTTATTCTCAATTTCAAGAACCGGATCATCAGGTTCCTTTAAAGGAGGCATCTTCACCTTATCGACCGGTGAAATCTCCTCAGACATTGCCAAACGTTCGGAGAGATTGTTCAGAAGATGTTCCACTTCTGTGTTTCCGGGTTGAATTTTGAGAATCTTTTTGTATACCGCGATTGCTTTTAATATGAAGCCTTGCTCGGTTTGTATCGCAGCGATTTTTTGATATTCGAGAACCGCCTGATCGATTTGCTTATCCAGTAAAAGAGTGTCCGCTATATTCAACAAAAGAGCGGTGTTCTTGGGCTGGTCCTGGAGTTTCTCTTTATAAAGAGCGATCGCTTTCTGATATTGCTTCTTATCTATATAGTCTTCGGCGGTTTTCTTTTTCCAAAACACGAACGTGTTCTCCTATTCTCGTTAAGTTTAATCCTTTTCGATGGTACCGCAAGAAAGCAAAAACAGAAATATGCTATGATATTGCGGGTTTCGGATGGCGTTGTGCCAACAAAATGGATTCTTTTACCCTGAACCAGGCCTCCAAAATGCTGGGCATCTCCTCCCGGCGTCTTCGTCATTGGGAGAAAATCCAGTTCATCATTCGTTCCATCAAAAATGAAGAGGGCTTCTTCTATTCTTTCCAGGATCTGGTCAGCCTGAGAGCCGCTGCTGCTTTGATTTCCGGTGGAATTTCACTCCAGCAGGTCATTCGATCCATCGATCTCATCAAAAAGAAATTCCCTGAAATCAAAGGGATCAGCGAGCTGAAGTTTTTCTCGCACAACAGCACCTTGATGATGCGTTACAACGGTCTATCGTTCGATCCGGTGAACGGCCAGCTGCTGATGAGCTTTGAGGACCGCGATCATTCGACTCCGGCAACTTTTAAGTCTCCGCAAAAAGAACGGAATCATCTTTTCTGGTTTGAATATGGCTTGCGTTACGACATTGAAGGAGAATGGCAGCTCGCGGTGAAAGCATACCGCAAAGCGCTTCAACTGGATCCCACTCTTGCGGATTGCTGGAACAATCTTGCCACAATTTACTATCGTGTGGGCAGGAAGAAAAAAGCGATTCGTTACTATTTGAACGCGCTGAAAATCAATTCGTCCTACAAGCTTGCTTATTACAACCTGGGAAATATTTTTGAAGAGCTGAAGAAATTCCGCACTGCGGTGAAGATGTATTTGAGAGCGATCGAATTGGATCCGGAATACTATGATGCTCATTACAATCTCGCGCTTGTGTACGACAAGATTCATTCTTATCGGGAAGCCTGTCATCACTGGGAGATTTACTTCCGGTTTGATTCAGGAAGCCGCTGGGCGCGATATGCGCGGGAACGCGTTCAGGAAATCAGCCGTGGAACCATGATCCGCAAACGCGAAAAACAAGAATAAGATTCCTCCATTTAACAAAAGCTAACAAAGAGAACGAAGAATCTTAATCTTTGTTCCCTTTGTTATCTTCTGTTTAGATATGCCGAAAAAATATTTTATAGCCGACACACATTCTGACTCACTGATGCGATTGATCGATCTGGGATATACGCTGCAAGACGAACGTTTGCAGGTCAGTTTCCCCAAGATGCTGAAAGGGGGACATGACCTGCAAATTTTTGCCTGTTTCATCGATCCGTCCGTGGGAAAAGACCGGTACATCTCCAGGACGCTCCAGATGATCGATCTTCTTCGAAACGAAGTTCAGAAAAACAAGAAAGATGTATCGCTTTGCGCTTCGATGAAAGACGTGCAAAAAGCGCGGGAGCAACAAAAGAAAATTGCGATGCTTGGAATCGAGAGCGGACACGCGATCATGAATGATCTGGCTGTGTTGCGTTCCTACAGGCGGCTCGGTGTCATTTACATGACTTTGACCTGGTCCAACACGAACGACTGGGCTGATTCTTCGGGTGATGAAGAACGATGGGGAGGACTCACTCAATTCGGTCAGGAAGTGGTGCGTGAAATGAATCGCATCGGAATGATTGTAGATATCTCGCATGTTTCCGACAAAACTTTCTGGCACGTTTTGCGCACATCCACAAAACCGGTGATTGCCTCTCATTCCTCTGCGCGTTCCCTGTGTTCCCATCCGCGAAACATGTCCGATGAAATGATCAAGTCACTTGCGGCGAAAGGCGGAGTGGTCTTTGTCAATTTTTATTCCGCTTTCCTCAATCAGCGTTTTCATGAAGAAAAGAAAAAACTGGAAAGCCGCTATCACAGACGTTTGCAAGCCGCGCTTGCAAAATGGGCACACAAACCGGAAATGTATAACTACGAAGAAGAACAGATACTACAATCGTTCGGAAAGTTGTTGCCGCGAGTAACGATGAAGGATGCAATCCGGCATATCGAGCACATCGCAAAGATTGCGGGAGTAGAAGCTGTCGGTATCGGGTCCGATTTTGACGGCATGCCCTTTTGGCCGAAGGACATGGACGATTGCACCTCCCTTCCCGCTCTTTGTCATGCCTTGCGAAAGCGCGGATTCAGTTCTTCCGATGTGGACAAAATCGCCAGTCGAAATCTCTTCCGCATTCTCCAGGACACGATCTAGTACGCTTTCCCGTTCTCTTACGACGATTCTTTGGTACAATCTTTGCTGTATCCCGTGGGGGGAAACGGAATGGATCCGAATACACTGAGGATGCAGAAGTCATCGGTCAGACCGGTGGGAAACGCTCTGTTGCGATGTTACGCGGGTCCGCAGTCAGGGCAGGAGTTCCTGGTTCCTGAGTCTTCCATAACCTCCATCGGTACTGCAGCTGATAACGATATCGTATTGGCCGACGATGCCGTGTCCCGTCATCATGTCGAGTTTGTACCGCAACCGGAAGCCTTTTTACTTAGAGATCTTGGCAGTACAAACGGAACCTTTGTGGATGAGGTCCAAGTAAAAGAAGCGCACGTGAAACCTCAGGTGAATATTCGCCTGGGACGCAGCGAATTCGTGTTCATTTATCCGGAATCTGAAAAACGCCACACTCAAAAATCTGAGGGAGAACTTTACGGGTCCAGTAGACAGATGCAACAAGTGGTGGACATGATCCGCAAGGTTGCCGTATCTCCACTTACCGTGCTTCTTAGCGGAGAAACAGGCACCGGTAAAGAACTGGTTGCGCGAGCCATTCACGCAACAGGTCCCAGGTATTCTCTTCCGTTTGTTGTTGTCGATTGTGGAGCAATTCCAGAAAATCTCATCGAAAGTGAACTGTTCGGGCATGAACGCGGGGCCTTCACCGGCGCAATTGCGGCGCGGAAAGGGGCTTTTGAAGAGGCTGGTGGAGGCACAGTATTTCTGGACGAAATTGGAGAGACGAATTTGCAGCTTCAGCCGAAACTGTTGCGCGTTTTGGAGTGTCGTCAGTTCAAACGAATTGGTTCCTCCAAAGCCATCGGAGCAAATTTTCGCGTGATCGCTGCAACCAACCGCAATCTGAAAAGGGAAGTCAAAGAAAATCGTTTCCGGCAGGACCTTTATTATCGTCTTTCCGTCCTTGAAATTGAGCTACCCACTTTGCGGGAGCGGCCTGAGGATATCCCGGAACTGGTCCATCATTTCCTTTTAAACAGCTCTGCTGGAACCCGAAAACAATTCTCAGAAAGGGCGATGAGTTTCCTAAGCGAGTATCACTGGCCGGGAAACGTTCGGCAGTTGAGAAACATTGTTGAAAGAGCAGTGCTCCTTTCCCCGAACAATTTGATTGAGCTAGAAACAGTGGAAGAACTTCTTCCTATTTCCACGGCAAATCCAAAAGCAGTTTCGCTGGCCGATATTGAAAAGACAGCGATTCTGCATGCATTAAAGGCAACAAACGGAAACAAAACAGAAGCCGCCCGCAGGTTAGGAATCGCCTACTCTACTCTTTTTGAGAAAATCCACAAATACGGTCTCGGCTAAAATCGAAATCGCGTTCGTCAAAACCACTGCGGTCTACGCATTCTCCACACAAAAGTCATAAGAAAGCGAGAGTTTCAAAATCGGGATAGAGCTGATTCGGATCCAGAATCGGTTGCGGATCCACGCCAAAATAACTTGCCAGTACTGTTGCATAAACAGCTCGGAAGTCATTCGTCATTCCCAGATTTCCATCCAGAACGAGTTGATTCAGGTCCGGATAAATCCCATAGAGTCCACCCTTTACCATGTCACCGCCAGCAAAAGCAATCGAGGCAAAACCGTGATCGGTTCCGAGGTCATTATTTTCGTACGCCCGTCTTCCGAATTCCGAAATCGTAAGAATCAGAACACGCGAAGACAATCCCTGATTCACAAGATCCTGGTAGAAAGCTCCTGTGGAATCGCTGACATCCTTTAGCAGCGAATCGTGTACTCCGGGTTGTCCGTCACTTCCTTGATTTTGCGCGCTGTGTGTATCGAACCCTCCGATGCCAACCGCCATCGCTCTTGCGCCGACATCGCCGTAAATCAGCTTTGCGCAATCTTGAAGCTGAAATCCGAGATACGTTTCCGGATACGAAACGGATGGTTGATATCCCGCCGTTGCGTTGCGGATGACTTCTGATTGTACAAGCGCGTCGATGCGAAGCAAACGGTTCCGTTCTCCGACTGCGCTCGCGTTCGGAATGCTCATCAGGCGATCATAAGCTTGTCGCCTGGCTGCTTCGTCATAGCTGACTTGAAGCTGAAAATTACTGATCGAATTGATGCTGACAGGGGACGTCGATTGTCCGGTTAACATCAAGCGCCCGCCTCCCATATCAACGCCCGCTGAAATCTGTCCCGGAACCGGATCACCCACAGAATCCAGATAGCGCCCGAGCCATCCGCTGGATGGGCCACCCAGATTCCGAACGATATCGCAAGTCTGAAATTCAAACTGGCCCGCTTCATGATCAAACAGACCTACGGCTTGCTCCGGAACACTTACGCCGTTGATGATCGCAAGTTTTCCGTTACCGAACAATTCCTGAAACGCAACCATCTGAGGATTCAACGCAAAATCGGGCTCCCCGTTGAGCGGCAGCAAAGTGTCGCGATCGATGGCCAGCGTGCTGCGAAGCTGCCGATACTTATCATATTGACCGGAACCAATCGGTATCACCGTATTCAAACCATCATTTCCACCTAGCAGATTGATCACAACCAGGACAGTGTTTGCTGAGGATTGCCCGGAAACAAATTGGGTAGGAAGCAATGCGAATCCTGCGGCAGCAATCGCTCCTGTTTTTATGAAATTCCTTCTACTGTATAACATCTGTTTTTCTCCTTCTAATTTCGTTGATAGTCGGGACTGCAAAGAATCAGCCAGACGAGTCCGCGTAGTTTTTCATCCGTGATCTGGCCTTCCATGTACGAGATCAATTCGTTCCGGACTTCATCCTGTACGGGAGCAGCGATGAGGCGGTCGACAAAGTAGTCGACAGCTTTTTCGGGCGAGTCCAGTTGTCCATGTTCGATCAGAGTCGCGGGATCAAAAGTTGTTCCGTACCATCCGGTGCTGTATTCATCGGCCATTTTGTCGCGAAAGAAAACGCGGGACGTGTTTACGAGTTGCGCTTTGTTGCCGGGCCGATAGAAGCTGAAGACAGAAGGCGGATAATACAGGAGCTGTCCGGAATCGTATGTCCATTGATAAAGAGCCTCTCCCTGCGTCCAGCCATCGAGCGCCCGAACAGCGCCGATAAACTGTTCGACCGGCTCCTTGAATTGGGAGCGAACGACAGCAGGACTTTCAAACTCGGGATCTGTCAGGATCGCCCACACGGCGGCTCGAATATCCCAGCCTTTTCGGAATACACGTGCAACGCGCTTCACGTAACGCCGGCTGGGGGTTTCTGTCGCGAGTTTCTGAATCAAGATTTTCGAGATGAAAGCTGCAACCGTATCTCTGCGTTGACTCAGGATGACGTCGACTACGTACCCCAGTTCTTGCTGGCCCAGTTTTGCAGGAATCCGCGCGCCAAGAATCTTTTTGGCTTTGTTATCATGAATCGAAGGTTCAAACACGGATGGTCCTGTGCATTCCGGAAATGGTTCGCAATAGGTTATGTACCAGCCGGTCATCGATCGAGCCAGCTCTCGCACATCCTGCTCTTTATACGCGGGAACAGGATTCCCCTTCGCGTCCCGAACCGGGGTTCCATCTAATTTGAGCAAAGTAGGGCCGGTGGAATAAAGCTGCAGAAATTCGCGCGAGTAGTTTTCGTTCGGCGGTTTTACATCATTCCCGTTGTTGTAATTATTATCAAGCCAAATCAGCATCGCATGATCGGTCGAAATATTTACGAGAAAATCTCTGAAATTGCCCATCGCATTAGAACGGAGAAGATTTTCGTGCTCTTCCATGAACTGTGGATATCCCACTTTTCCGTCTGAAACAGAAAAATGTTCATGCCAGATCAAGGCCATCTTTTCCTGCAACTGTTTTTGCGAATACGCCATTCGGACATACCATCGCCGGATGTGATCATAGTCTCCGTTTTGAAGGTCGATGGCCGGCAAAAGCGGATCCAGAGCCGAATCGTCAATGTATTCGGGATAGAGTTGCCAGATGATCCAGTTTGTACGGCCCTTTCTTCCGTGCTGCGCCAGGTAATCCAATTCCCAGATCGTTGGACCGAATCCTATGCGGCGCAATAAATGACCGGCAAGGATTCTATGATTCAGGCGTTGCGCGGAAACTTGCTGTTCGCTTGGAATTTCCTCCGATTTCGGTGGAGAAGTAAATTCCGGCGCGCCCATTTCCGGAGGTGCTTCCGGTGGAGGGGGGATTTGACCTTCAGGCTCAGCACCGGTGCTGGAAATCGTAAATGCCAGAAGTAGACAGAAAGAAATTACGGTCAGTGATTGCGAACGTTTTGGTTTCATCTTCTCGCTCCTTGCTATGCAATGTGGCAAGAAGAATGCCAGCACTACGTTGCTGTCTTTCTATCTCGATGAAGTGGTGGAGTGGCGAGTTTATGCGGCGCGCAAAGTATTCGAAAATCAAATTCTGCTATTCGATTTTCAAATGGTTTTCAGATTAACCGCCAGGACCCCAGGAATTAGAAGTGAGTTTTCGCAGGTTCTTGATAGAGGCCGAAGATGTTTCCGGCGGGATCCCGGAACCTTGCAGTGATCTCGGGAGCATCGGCACCCATGGGTTGCACAATCTCTCCCTCGTTCGCGCGGATCGCTTCGATGGTGGCCTCAACGCTGTCGACCATAATGTAAACCAGTATGCCGGCCTCCGAGGAAGCATGCCGGCCCGTTACCCATGTTCCACTTACTTCACCTGCGCCATCATCAAAAGCAATACTCCCATCGCCCCGCTGTCTGACGTGCCAACCGAAAACTGCCTGGTAGAAAGCGACAGACACAGTCAAATCGATTGCAGGAATTTCGAGATAACAGATCTTACCGTTCGCTAGTGTAGGTGGCATAGTATTATTTTAACCCAAGACGCCAAGTCGCCAAGATCGGAAAATTGATTTTTTCTTGGCGACTTGGCGACTTGGCGGTTGAACTTTTCCTTACAAATCCTTGATGCGAAGAATGGTATCGGCATTTTTCCAGGCTTCATCGAACTGTTGCTGAATCCAGCGGGCATCGCTTTCCTTATTTTGCGCTTTCAGGCTTTCCATCAATCCAAAGAGCGAACGGCCATTGCGCGGATTCTTTGCGAGATCTTCGCGAAAAACTTTTTCCGCATCGGCAGCTCTTCCCGCTTGCAACAAAATCGCGCCGTAAGTTTCACGAATTGGATAAAACCAATTTGGCGGTTCATCGTAAGAAACCTGGTCTTCGGCCTCAACGGCTTTCTTGAAAAGCGCCGCAACATCAGGATTCTTTTTTGCCAGAGCGATTTCAGCGCGTAATAATGATTGAGCCACGTTGAACACAACCGAGGCAGGATTGAGACCTATAAATGCTTCTTCCGGAACTTCACTGATC
>JBKKAT010000360.1:0-5590 GCA_046714535.1 Acidobacteriota bacterium
CTATAGCTCTGATCCGAGACGATTTTACCCCCCATCTTCTTAAAATTTTCAACAAAGACATCCGCAAGTCCCACCGAATAGTCATTTTTGATGTCGCGCAGAATCGCAACATTCTTTATTTTCAGAGTCTCTGCCGCAAATTTCGCCATCACAAATCCCTGAAAAGGGTCGATGAAACAGACGCGGAAAATGAAGTCACCAATCTGGGTGACCTTCGGATTGGTCGAGGAGGGAGTGATCATCGGAATTCGATTGCTCTGGCACACAGGAGCAGCGGCAAGACTGCGTGAGGAAGCAACTTCGCCAATAACAGCAACAACGCGGTCCTTGTTGATGAGTTTCGTCACGACCGTTTGCGCCTCTTCAGGTTTTCCCTGATCATCTTCGACGATCACGCGGACTTTCTTCCCGAGCAATCCCCCGCCCTGATTCACTTCGTCAATCGCCAGATCGACGCCATTTCGAGTAGAAATTCCAAATGTTGCGGTGGTGCCGGTGAGAGAACCGTATTCCCCGATGACTATTTCAGATTCTTGCTTTTTACAGGAAATTGAAATGAGAAGGCAGAATAGAATAAGGACACACGACGCGAATCTTGATTTCATGATTCCTCTCTGAATTTCAAAACAAAACTGAGATGTTGGCCACTATAGTTAAGTTAAAAATATGTTCTTTGTCAAGACGAGAAAGTTGTTCAAGGTGTTGAAAGTGTTCAAGGCGTTCAAAGTGTTTAGTAAAAACACTTTAAGCCCTTTAAACCACTTGAACACTTTCAACTCTTAATGTAGAATCATCGGCTTCTTAAATAGGGAGAAAACATGCACACACGTAGACTCGGGATTTTACTGACCTTTTTGGCTGTAGCTATTCTATTGCCTGCTCACTCATGGGCCAGTGAAGCGGATCTCATTCTGCCGGACCTCGCAACTGAATCGTTTCAGGGGATAACGGGGTTCAATCTGTTGCTATTTGGCCTCATTGTTTGCATCACGGGGATGCTGTTTGGAATGATTATGTACCGGCAACTGAAAAGTTTACCTGTGCACCGGTCCATGAAAGAAATTTCCGAGCTTATCTACGTAACCTGCAAGAGCTATCTCGTTACGCAGGGAAAATTCATTCTGAAGCTGGAACTATTGATTGGTTTTATCATGTTCGTGTATTTTTTCTGGCTGCGTCATCTTCCGCTCGATCGCGTGATCATCATTCTGCTCTTTAGTCTGATTGGAATCGCCGGCAGTTACTCTGTCGCGTGGTTCGGAATGCGCATTAATACTTTTGCGAATTCGCGCGCTGCTTTCGCTTCTCTTACAGGACGCCCTTACCCGACATATGACATCCCATTAAAAGCGGGAATGAGTGTGGGCATGCTATTGATCTCCGTTGAATTGGTCATCATGCTCGGAATTCTTTTATTCATACCAGGAGACTACGCTGGTCCCTGTTTTATCGGTTTCGCAATCGGTGAATCTCTGGGAGCCGCCGCGTTACGTATTGCAGGCGGAATTTTTACAAAGATAGCCGATATCGGCTCCGATTTGATGAAGATTGTTTTCAACATCAAAGAAGATGATGCGAGAAATCCAGGAGTCATTGCGGACTGTGTAGGAGACAACGCGGGAGATTCTGTAGGACCCACCGCCGATGGATTCGAAACTTACGGGGTCACAGGCGTGGCCTTGATCACCTTTATTATTCTCGCTGTCAATGAAGCTACCGCGGGGCCGAACTATGCATCCACCCAGGTACAACTTCTTGTTTGGATTTTTGTGATGCGCATTCTGATGATCGTCACCAGTGGACTTTCCTACTGGATCAATCAAGTGTGGGCCAAAGCCCGCTTTGGCAACTCGGTAGAGTTCAATTTTGAAATTCCCCTTACCTCCCTCGTTTGGATCACTTCAATCATTTCGATGGGAATGACTTTTCTTGCTTCCTATTACTTGATCCCGAATCTTGGGGACGGCACTCTGTGGTGGAAGCTCTCCATGATCATCAGCTGCGGGACTCTGGCTGGAGCCTTGATTCCTGAGCTTGTAAAAGTATTTACATCGACAGAATCTGCGCACGTAAAAGAGATCGTTACTTCCTCCAGAGAAGGCGGGGCATCTCTCAACATTTTGTCAGGTTTTATCGCTGGCAACTTCAGCGCATACTGGATGGGTATTGCAATTGTTATTTTAATGGGAATCGCTTATTACATCAGTACCATGGGGCTTGCCGCCCTGATGGTTGCTCCTGCGATTTTTTCTTTTGGACTCGTTGCCTTTGGATTTCTCGGAATGGGCCCGGTGACAATCGCCGTCGATTCGTATGGGCCGGTCACGGATAATGCGCAGTCGGTCTACGAACTTTCCATGATTGAAACGCTGCCGGGAATTCATGACGAACTCAAAAAAGACTTTGGGTTCACGCCTGCCTTCGACCGCGCGAAGAAATATCTCGAAGCAAACGATGGAGCAGGAAATACGTTCAAAGCAACGGCCAAACCCGTTTTGATCGGGACTGCGGTAGTCGGCGCGACAACCTTAATATTTTCCATCATTGTAATATTAACCAATGGTCTAACTGAAGGTCTCGATCAACTGTCTCTTCTCCATCCTCCCTTCTTGCTCGGACTTGTCACCGGTGGCGCAATGATTTACTGGTTTACGGGAGCGGCCACACAGGCAGTTGCTACCGGCGCATATCGTGCAGTAGAGTTCATTAAAAAGAACATCAAGCTGGACAGCGAAGCGCAAAGAGCCTCCGTAGAAGACAGCAAACGGGTGGTTGAAATTTGCACCCAGTATGCGCAAAAAGGAATGTTCAATATCTTCTTGTGCGTCCTTTTCGCAACTCTGGCGTTTGCGTGTTTGGATCCGTTTTTCTTTATCGGTTATCTAATCTCGATCGCTATTTTTGGCCTGTACCAGGCAATCTTTATGGCCAATGCGGGTGGCGCGTGGGACAACGCTAAGAAGGTGGTTGAAGTAGAACTCAATCAAAAAGGGACCCCTCTTCACGCTGCGACTGTTGTGGGTGACACGGTGGGGGATCCATTCAAAGACACTTCTTCGGTAGCAATGAATCCAGTCATCAAGTTTACGACTCTGTTCGGACTCCTTGCTGTGGAGCTTGCAATCGAAATGAATCCTGATCTTGCTCACATACTCGCGGGCGTCTTTTTTGTTGTGTCGGTGTTCTTCGTACGCCGTTCCTTCTACGGAATGCGTATTCAATCCGAGAAGTAAAAGTTGCATACTCGCCCTGCGCTTGTTGTATAATGCCAGTGTCGGTCAAGCATTCTTGATTTCGATAAATCCGCACGGGAGGGACAATCTTGAAGAAATTGTTACTGACATTTGTTCTCGGATGTATTCTGATTGCTTCTGGCATCACATACGCTGGTGACGGGAGAAACAGTGTGGCTGTAGCAGGTGGTCTGGCATGGCCGGAGGGTATGGACGCCACGTGGTACGTAACGGCGGCATTTCGCTGGCATGCAGATGATAACTGGGCTATTGAACCGGACTTCGGGTACTGGAAACAGGACGAAGCGGAAAGCGTGAGATTGCAAGGCGGGACGCTGATTTATAGCTTGAGTAATCTTCATGTGGGCGGGAATTTACTCTATATTGGTTCCTGGGGCGACATCGGAATGTATGCAGGGGGCGGAGCAGCAGCGCATTGGCGCCAAAGAGAAACGCATCAAGATGTAACGCCTCCGAAGAACAATCCTGATCTTGAAGCAACACGCCTCGGTTTACAGATTCTTTGGGGCCTGGATCTTCCGATTACGCGCTCGGTCGATTTCACGGTTGCCATTCGCGATGACTTTATTTTCCGCGATGATGTTGATCTAGATGACGTGCAAACGGTTTTCAAGGTTTACGGCGGGTTACGCTTCTACTTAGAGTAGACCAGATAGACTAGAAAAAAAACCGCCAAGACGCCAAGGCGCCAGAATGACTTTCGTCATATTTTTCCTGGCGGCCTTTGCGGCTTGGCGGTTCGAGAAAAAAAGTAGTTCGGCTTACGAAGGAATTGTCACCTTGTCTGTGATGATTCCGATTCTGTCTGCTCCGGCGTTGCGAATCAAATCCATCGTTTCCATAACAGCTCCATAGTTCAACTCATCATCCGCAGAATAGAAGACTGTTTTGTCGCGACGGTGTTTCAAAATGTCACTGAGCCGAAGCGGTAGCTGTTTGATATCGACCTGCTCGCGGTTTAAGTAAACCTTATCCTTGTTAACCTGCGTCACCACCAATTGTTCCTTGGAAATGACCTGGGATGTATCCGCGGTTGCTTTCGGTGGAACGTTGACATCGTAACCCATTTGCAGCAATGGTGTGACCACCATGAAGATGATCAGCAAAACTAAAACGACATCAACAAGTGGCGTGACATTAATATCCGACTGCAGGGAGCCTTTGCCCCCGAGTGACATTGCCATAATTTCACCTCAAATTCTAAACTTCGGGAATCCTTTCGGTGATTAAACCAACATTCTCGTAACCGGCTTCATTGATCATGTCCATGACTTTCTTGATGTCTTTGTAGCGAAGACGGCTGTCTCCTTTGATCATGATCTCCTTTCCTGGACTACGTTGATAGATTTCTTTCATCTGGGTTACAAAATCATTTTTGGGAACCCAGTTCGTATCAATGTAAATCGTGGAATCCGATTTTACCGAGACAATCAATTGATTCTCGCTATCCGGTTTCTTATCCGGATTGGTTGTTATGGGAAGCATGACATTTACGCCCTTTTGGAGCATCGGAGTAACCACCATGAAGATGATCAGCAGGACGAGAACAACGTCAACTAGTGGAGTTACGTTTATATCAGATTTTATTTCTGGTGTTTCAGCTGACCCGACTTGCATTGACTCCTCCACGCCGCTTGATGAAGTAATCCAGCAGCTCGTTGGAAGAATTGCCCATTTCAATATTGAACCGTTCAATTCGGTTCATGAAATAGTTGTACATCCACACAGCGGGGATGGCCACAAATAAACCAAAAGCCGTGGTAACCAGAGCTTCTGCAATCCCGGCTGATACGGCACCAAGACCACCGGATCCTGTCATAGCCATGCCGCGGAAAGCATTAATGATTCCAATAACGGTTCCGAACAATCCGATAAAGGGTGCGGTTGTTCCGATCGTAGCCAGACCACCGAGACCGCGCTTGAATTCAGCGGAAGTCATCGTGGCTTCGCGTTCGATCGCGCGTTTGGCCGCTTCCACGACATCAAACTCGGCTGCAGCGCCGGGATTTTCTGTTTCGTACGTAAATTCATACAAGCCGGCAGAAACCACTTTTGCCAGATGGCTCTTTTTGTAGTTCTTCGAAGCGGCAATGACTTCTTTCAGCTTGTTTTGCTTCAGTAACTGGGTTGCCTGTGTCGCAAATTTGAGAGATTGTTTCTTGGCCGCGTTAAACGACAAGTATCTCTCAATCATCAGACCGATAGAATAAATGGACATCAGGGCCAGAAGGATGACAACGCCTTTGGCCAGGTAGCCCATAGACGTCCACAGGTGTACGATTCCAAATTCCATAACGTTCCTCCTAAACCGATTAACGAAGTGTAAAGTTTACAGT
>JBKKAT010000361.1:0-10109 GCA_046714535.1 Acidobacteriota bacterium
AGTTTGACCTGGTTCGAGACCTGTTGCCGGAAGAGCTTGATGATTTCTTACGTCAGCGACCGCTGAGAGCCACGCTTGCTGAGGCTACAAAAAAGAATATTTATTTCATCCTGTTCAACATCTTCAGTGCTACGGGCGGTAGCCTTGCGGTGCGCCGAGCTTTGACTGGCATCATTCGAAAACAGGATCTGGTCAGAAGAACGCTTGGGCGTTTTGCGCAGCCTGCTGAAGGATTATTCCCACCCGGAATTCTAGGACACAATCCGGAAGCAAGGACCTATCCGATTCAACCGGAAGATGCAACGAAGCTTCTTCAAACTTCGGGGCTTCTGCCGCTGAAGTTGAAAGCCGCTGTTCATCCCATCCTTCAAGATCGATATGGATCGGTAACAAGCGCCTTGTTCGCAGCCTGGCGTGAAATCGGCGTGGAGGTTTCCATTGAAACTCGTACCATGGAATCCTATCTTCGTATTCTGCGCAATGGTGAAGGCGTCGATTTGATGATCGGAAGATGGATTGGAGAATATGATGATCCGGACAGTTTCACCTACACAATGTTTCATACCAAAGGAGGAGATCGAAGCAGTTTCATCGGTTCTGCGGAGCTAGACCGCCAGATGGAAGAGGCGCGCGCGGAGAGCCGCGTCGGTGTGCGGGAACGATTGTACCGAAACATCGAATCTCATCTGCTGGAGTCGTCTGCTTTTTTCCCGCTGTTTCACGAAATCGATTTTCGTCTCGCTAATCCGCGGATCAAAAACCTGGCACTCAGGAGTATTGCGCCTTACGTGAACTATTCAGAAGTGATGAGCATGCAAGGAACAACCAGTCCGATTGGAGTCACGCCTGCCACAGGTGGCAGTCTGGAAATTCCGATTGCCGGTGTGGTGAACAGTCTGGACCCTGCTCTGGTTAGTACTGCTGTGGAATCCCAGGTGACACCTGCAATTTTTGAAACACTGTTCCGTCAGTCAGAAGGCACGATTGTTCCCTGGCTCGTGGAAAAATTTCAAATACTGGATGGGGGAAGCAGATTCTGGTTTCGACTACGTCCGGACGTTCGCTTTCAAGACGGTCGCCGTTTGACCGCGCGCGACGTTCGCTATTCGCTTGAAAGACTTTTACTCAACGATGAGAGTGATAGCCGTTCTTTCTTTCTTCCGATTCGCGGCGCTTCGGCAATGATCAGCGGGGAACGCGGAGACCTGGAAGGCATAAGAATTCTGTCCGCAACAGAATTCATCATACAACTGGAAGAGCGTATTTCATTTTTTCCGGCTTTACTTGCGTACTATTCGGCTGCCATCGTTCCGGAAGGAACGGAAGAATTTCATTCCAGCTGGAAGGATGGGTGTGTTGGCACAGGACCTTATCGCGTAACTCGTTTTCATGCATCTTCGAAGTTGGAGCTGGAAGCAAATCCATACTATTGGAGGGCCGGATTTCCAAGGAACGATAGACTCGTTTTTACTTTTGGACTAACACCTGCTGAGATCTGCAAGCAATTTGTGGCCGGTAAATTTTCCGTAGCATGGGACCTTGTGCCTGCAGATGTGGAACGGTTGCTTGCGGACCGGCAATACGCATCCCATTGTCTTGAGATTCCGCGTCTGTGCACCTATTTTGCCGTGTTCAATACGAAACGAGGACTGTTCGCGAATGAAGAAATCCGGCAGAAAATCGTGAATTCGGTGGACATTGAAAAGCTTGTCCGGAAAAATCTTGGAAGACTTGCTATCCCCGCTTATGGAATTATTCCTCCCGGGTTGATCGGGTATCAGGCAAAAAGAATGAACCATCACGCCTCTGTGTTTACTAAACCGGACAGAGAAGAAGAAATAACCTGCATTCTGAATCCAGCATTTGCAGGCCCGTATGCTTCCGTTGCAAAGGATCTTTTCATGATGCTCCGTAAAATCGGATTTTCCGTTCGTGTGATCAATGAGAAGCCGGACTACAAAGAATTTCATGAATTGCTGGAAGCAGCCGAAGCAGATTTTGCACTCGCGCGATGGGTGGGCGACTATCCGGATTCCGATACGTTTGCCGGCATCCTGAATTCGAAACAAAGGATTGCAGGCAAGTTTTGTGGATCGGCTGAAGTTGATCGTTTGATTGTCGCCGGCCGCACGGAGCCTGATCCGTCGATTCGAAGCAAAATCTACAGCGATATGGAACACATTCTGGAGCAACAAGGGCGTTTGCTACCGCTGTTTCATGAACAGGTATTCTGTTTCGCTTCCGGAAAAGTCGAAGGCTTTGAATTAAATTTCTTTTCTCCGATCGTTGCGTACGAGAAAATTTTCCTCCACCGCTAGAATGCGATCTCATAGATTCATGGCGACGAGTGGTCATAAGAGTATTTCCCGGGTGGATCACGAAAAAAAGCATGCTTATGGCTGGTTCGTGCGGGTTTGCGTATCAGGGAAAAATGCACCAGAAATTCTTCAGCGATCTTGCGCAGGGCGGTGAGCGAAAAGCTTTAAAGGCAGCCATAAACTGGCGGAACAAAACAGTTGGACTGGAAATTGAGTTTTCCAGGCGCTGAAAAGTGAACCGTTTTCCGACTTTTTAAGATAACGTTGATTAGATGCAATCTTATCCAATCTTGACTATGGTAATTGACCATAGTATGATTCTGGTTATGGAGAAAATTGCGATTTCCAAATTCAAAGCCACATGCCTCGCAGTTCTGGAACGTGTCCGGCAGACGCGCAAGCCGGTTTTGATTACGCGTTTTGGCGAACCCGTTGCCGAAGTGGTTCCGCCATCGCCGTCATCCCGCTCAAAAGGATGGCTCGGCTCCATGAGTGGGACAATTCGTATTGAAGGGGACATTGTGTCGCCGTTGGATGTGTCGGAATGGGAGGTCCTGCGGGAGTGAAGCTGCTTCTGGACACGCACATCTGGATTTGGAGCTTGTCGAACGTAAAACTGCTGAGCAAAAGGACAAAGAGGGCCCTGGAGTCATCTTCCAATGAACTCTGGCTATCGCCGATCAGCATCTGGGAATATCTGGTTCTCACGCAAAAGGGTCGATTGATTCCAGAGATGGAACCCCGGGCGTGGCTCAGCGAGGCGATGCAGCGCGCGCCTATGAAGGAAGCCCCGTTGAGTTACGAAATAGCCGTTGAAAGCAGGTTCGTCGATCTTTTCCATCAGGATCCAGCGGATCGTTTTCTTGCCGCTACGGCCAAGGTTCTCGATCTGACGCTTGTTACGGCTGATGAGCGCTTGATGAATTCCCGAGATTTTTCGGTTCTGGCCAACAAGTAGCCGGTATATGACTGTCGCTGTACCCTCTTTCAAGACGGCAATTGTTTGAAGCCAGGTGTAAGCTTCCTCCATTCCACCTTTACCGAGCCGGCCCGTGATCCGATATCGTTCCGCCACAACAGTCCCCGCTGTAAAACGACCTGAATCTAATACGTTAGAAACAAGGGCGTTTGCTACCGCTGTTTCATGAACAGGGATTCTGTTTCGCTTCCGGAAAAGTCGAAGGCTTTGAATTGAATTTTCTTTTCTCCGATCGTTGCGTACGAGAAAATTTTCCTCCCCCGCTAGAATGCGGTATCATAGATTCATGGCGACGAGTGGTCACAAAAGTATTTCCCGGGTGGATCACGAAAAAAAGCATGCTTATGGCTGGTTCGTGCGGGTTGCGTATCAGGGAAAAATGCACCAGAAATTCTTCAGCGATCTTGCGCAGGGCGGTAAGCGAAAAGCTTTAAAGGCAGCCATAAACTGGCGGAACAAAACAGAAAAGAAACTCGGCAAGCCGCGAACAGAACGAAAAGTAGCAATGCCGAGTTCCCGAAATACAAGCGGTGTGGTCGGAATTCGTGAAACCACTAAGGCCATGACCAGAGACGGGCGTAAAAAAGGTCCGGTCTATGAGGTCTGGTGGTTTCCCAAACCGGGTGTGATTCGCAAAACGTCGGTCTCCATTTACAAGTACGGTCAGCGTGAAGCTTTTCGGCGTGCCCAGGCTTTGCGTAAAGCCGGCGAAAAAGAAATGTACGGAAGCCTTCTCGCTCCTATCAAAAAAAGAGTCCGCAAAAAGTCCAGCAAAAAAAGATCTTCGCTCAAGCGCCGATAAGAGTCTTTTACAGCCTTCAAAAGGCGAGTGCCGTTTCATGATACATTTCAGTGCAAATGACAACAAAGCGCAAAATGCTTCCGTTGTTGCTGCTTCTTTCACTCCTTGCTGTCCAGTGTTTGGTTTTTATCTTTTCCGTTTGGCCGCCAAAACTTCAGGGAGACGAGAAGTACTATGTGCAGAGCGCTTCGCAGTTTCTTGAAGGCGGAAACAGCGAAAGCTCCCAATCGCTTCAAAAGCACAAATGGCGAACCCGGGCATATCCTTTGTTCATTGCGCTTTGCAACACGGCAAACGAAACATCCGGGAACCTGAGATACCGTTGTGCCCTAGTTCAGCTGGTCCTTGCGATCTGTGGGATTCTTTGTCTTTACTACGTTGCCAGCTTGATCCTGGGTTCCTCACCGCGGCTTTATCTGATCGCGTTTCTTCTCGGCATTCAGCCCTGGTCACTCGATTTATCTCGTAAGCTGTATCCGGATTCATTGACCGCTTCACTGCTGACCATGGGTCTCCTGGGACTGTTTGCA
The DNA here is from genome assembly GCA_046714535.1 of Acidobacteriota bacterium. Lineage (GTDB taxonomy): Bacteria > Acidobacteriota > HRBIN11 > JAKEFK01 > JAKEFK01 > JAKEFK01. The sequence goes on from JBKKAT010000361.1 coordinate 4,630, forward strand.
TTTATTAGAGCCGGCAAGACAATCTCTGCCTGCTGCCTTTTTATTCTTTCTGCGGTGCTGCTATCCGCAACCGTTTTTCTGCGTCCGGAAATGATCGTGATCGTTCCAGTATTCGTACTCATTGCATTTCATTTCAAATTGTTGAAAAAGACAATCCCTCTCAGCGTCACGATCATTTGCTCGGTTCTACTTGTTGCTTCCGCCGGCCTCCTGTCCGGAGATCGTCTCAATTCGAAAGAAGAGATTGGCGTATTCGGAAAATATTCACTTGAGAAGCCGGGTGCCTTGAGCTGGGTGCAAACCTGGTTTGCCACGGAAAGGACCGCTATCAAGAATTTTCTTGATGGACGATTTCTGAATCGAGTCAAATTTGAACTGCTCCCCGATCGAGCTTTTGCTGATGAACAGGAGCGCACGGAAATTCGTAAAGCGTGCGAACTCTCTGAGCAGCGAACAAAATACGATGAAGATGTGGATAGAATCTTCCGGGAGGTAGCGGAAAAACGAAAGCGAGAGCATTTTTTTCGCCATTCGGTAGCCACAAGAATTTGGGGGATGGCTCATCTTTGGCTGAATCTCGAAGCCAGTGAACAATGGTTTCAACTGTTGCCAAAGGACAGTTTCCTTTTCGTCGCGCTCGTTCTGTGTTTCGTATCGCTGAAGTTGATGGTTTTTGCTCTTGCGGTTTTATCGGTTCTGCAAATTTTTCGGTATCGGCGAAATGGGGAACTGCGCTGGTATCATTCCTTGACGATTCTGATGATCTTGTGCGTTGTCGCGCGGACGCTTCTCATGGGAGGAATGATTGGTTATCTGCATCGCTACACTCTGGCAGCATGGCCGGCTATGTTATGGTGTGCGGTGAGTGCTTGCATTGACTTCCGGAATGTTCAGGAATAATTGTATGAGAATAAAATCCGCCGGTGGGAGAATTGCTTTGTCATGACTCAACCATCGCAACGTCGCGTGCTCATGATTGCTGTTGATGCAGGCGAACTGTCCTTTATTCGCGCATCGGTCCAGACCCTTCCGACTTTTCAGCGTCTTCTTCAAGAAGGAGCGCTTCTCCAATTCCGGTCGAGCGCGGAGCATATTCCCGCATCTGTCTGGCCCACAATGTATATGGGCAAGTCGGCTGGTGAGCACGGGATCAGTCAACACATCCAGTGGGATCCTTCAACCATGGGCATGCGCCGGATTGCTTCCGACTGGATTTATTGTGAACCTTTCTGGTACGCCTTTGCCCGCGCCGGATTGGGCGTGACCGTTCTGGATGTTCCTTTCACTTTTGAAAATCGTTTGCCTGATGCGGTAGAAGTCATCAACTGGGGATCCCATGATTTGATCGGAAAATTTGGCGCGAGCACAGCCGCTCTGCGTCGCGAGATCCACCGGCGCTTCGGCTCTCATCCGATGGGCTACGAGATCCCCGTAAGCAAAGACACGCAACAATTGATTACGATGACGAAAGAATGTGTGGATGGAGCCGGGATCAAAGGACGACTTTCGCGATGGCTTCGGGACACGACCAGGTGGGATTTTTTTCTTACCGTATTCGGAGAATGCCATCGCGGCGGTCATATTTTGTGGCGCGATCACGATGAAGTGCATGCTCATGTGCCAAGAGGCGCTCTTCTTGAGATTTATCAGGCAGTGGACGCCGCGATCGGGGTGATCATCGAAGGCATTGATCTCAAGACGACGACTGTTGTGGTTTTTGCGCTTCATGGCATGGGTTACAATTTCTCCCAGGAACATTTTGTGCGCCGCGCGATGGATCGTATCAATGCGATCTATTTCAATGAAGTTCCCAGCTATGACAATTCGTTGCCACAGCGCCGTGGACTGATTCGAGCATTGCGTGAATCGATTCCCGCGCCGGTGCAGCACGCAATCGCTCGCTCTGTGCCGGTCGAAGTTCGTGACTTTGTAGTGAGTCGTGAAGTTACAGGAGGACTTGTTTGGAACCGAACACCCGGTTTCGCTTTGCGATCGGATCTCTACAGTTTCCTCCGCTTGAACGTTATTGGCCGCGAACCGCAGGGAATCCTGGAAGCGGGCAGCAAAGATTATCTCCGTTACGTCAAACATGTGACCGAAAGTTTTCTTGCTTTGCGTGCAGTTAGCACAAACGCTCCGATCGTTGAGAATGTGTTGATGCTTCACGAAATTTATTCGGGTGCCCGGCAACATCTTCTGCCCGATCTTCTATTGCAGTGGAACAGGGAGTATCCTGCTGACGAGGTCACCTCCCAGTCACTCGGTATTGTGAAAGCCGCGCCCGATTCAGGAAGGACCGGTGAGCATCGTCCGGAAGGTTTCGCTCTGATTCTCGGAAATTGGTTGAAAGAAGGTGGATTGCCCCCTCTCACGCACAATATTGAATTTCCTCGCTTCGTTTCTCACTTGATGGGTATGCCTGCGGGATCATGACTTCGCCGGCTTCCGGACTTCACGAATTGGATTTGGGTTTGGCCGGTTTCGGACGTCTCGTGCGTGAGTATTATTTGCCGGCACTTAAGACTTTACCAGCAGTGCGAATTGCTGCGGTAGCCGATCCGCTTCCCCAAAGCAAGAAAATAGCAAAACACTTTTTTCCCGAAGCGGAGATTTACGAGGATCACCGGACGATGCTGCAACGATCCCGACTCCATGGTGTTCTTGTCGCGACCCCCCCGGCGGCGCATCTTGAGATTTGGAGTGATGCCGTAGACCATGGGCTTCCCGCTTTTGTGGAAAAGCCGCTTTTATTAGCATCGCAGATCTCGCGTCTTTACACTTCTCCCCCGCGCGTCATGATCGACTTTAATCGGCGCTTCTGGCCCACTTATACTCGTGTGCAGGAACTTGTGGAAGAGGGCATGATCGGAATGCCTGTCCATCTTGAATTTGGTCTTCATCTTGATGTCCTGAGTTGGTCCCATGTCACCAGGCATCGATTGAATCCGGAGGAAGGTGGTGTTTTGCATGATCTTGGCTGCCACGCAATCGACCTTATAAGCCAACTGATTGGCCAGGAACCAAACGTGATTGAGGCCGCATTCTCCACGGCGCAATGGACCGATGATCAATTACATCTGCGCTTCCTCTTCAACGATGGATCTTCGGCGACTTGCGATTTAGCTTACGGAAATCGAACGCGCGAGTGGCTCATCATACGCGGTCCGGAAGGAAGTATTCGTCTGCGAGAACCCAACATGGCCTTGCATGTGGAGAAGAACGGCACTTCTCAAAACCGGGCTATTGGTGTGTTGCGCGATATGCTCCTGCTCGGCTATCGAGGTTTCCGGCGATCAGAATCGATGGGTCGAGCCAGCATTCGGAAGGCTCTCAAAACTTTCATTGATTCCTTAAGAATGGGTTTGCCCTTTGTTCCAGGATTCAGTGACGGCCTCAGGAATGCAATGTGGGTCGCAGCGGCTATGCGATCGGCTGTATCAAACGGCGCGCCGGAGCGGCCTGCAGATCTCCCAAAATAATGCGACTCAGTGAAAAAAGTTTCACCGCATTGATGCGACAAAAAAGGTTGATTCTTTCATGGAGAAGAAGGATGATGGATGCTTTTAGAAGGAGCTCGGATGTTTAATCTTGTACAAATTCTTCTCTTTTTGAATTTATTGAATACCAGTCCTACGCCCATGCCGTCCCCGCAAGAAATTTCTTCCACTACTGCAAGCAGGTCTTCTCAAGTAACGAGCCGGTCCGAGCTGCTGAAACAAGAGCGTTTGCAAAAGGAAAAAGAGATCAAACCCTACAAGCTAGGCATGCTGGAGAAAAGACTTCTGGGCTTTGAAAAAAGAGGATTCGGCGAAGCCTTAGGGACGCGGTTCGGTGATTTTTATTTTTCGCAGGGAGGAATCACGACCGGAGCCGGGTTTATTTCTGCTACCGGACGGTATTTCAAAGCGAATTTATTTGATACTCCGATTGATATTTCAGCATCCGCGGGATACTCTCTCAAGCAATATAAGCTCTACACTTTTCAGATCGGCAATATCCTGCGAAAAAGTCCCGAACTGTTTTTAAGAACGACCTCTTCCGGCGGACTATCCCTTTTTGAAAAAACAAAAGAGAGGGAAGGTAATTTTTACCTCTACGGGGAATTCTCTTACAGAGATTTTACGCAGGAAGATTTTTATGGTTTAGGAAACAATTCTGATGAAGTGGATCAAACGGATTTCAGACTGATAGGTCCTGCTTATGAAGGAGTCGGGGCTTTCCGGTTTGGAGACAAAGCCGGCGCGTTTGTCAGAGCGGGTCTCTTTCAACCGGAGCTGCGGGTAGGTAAAGATTCCGCCTTTCCCAATACCCAAGAACTTTTTGATGATGAAACGGCGCCCGGTTTGGAACAGCAACCGGATTTTTTCCGAGTTGGCACGCAAGTTTTCTACGACTATCGGGATCTTCCGGGAGATCCGGAAACCGGCGGCCTCTATGCTTTATCGCTCGCAAAATTCATGGATCGCGATGGAGATGAATTTGATTTCTACCGCGTCGCTTTTGACGCCCGTCAGTTCATTCCACTCTGGTCCGAACAACGGGTTCTCGCGATTCATTTTTATACATCGCTGGATAAGGAATCAGGGAATTCTCGTGTTCCTTTTTATTTGATGCAGACACTCGGCGGATCCGATACTGTGCGTGGTTATCCCGACTTCCGGTTTCGAGATAAGAATCTTTTCCTGTTCTCCACGGAATACCGGTGGGAACCGACACCCGCAGTCGAGCTCGTTCTGTTTTACGATACGGGAAAAGTGTTTCACGAACGTTCCGATTTCGATTTCAGTGATCTGAAAAAAGGTTATGGTTTTGGAATTCGATTCAAAACATCAAAAGACGTGTTTTTGCGCCTGGACCTTGGACATAGTGAAGAAGGAACCAGCATTTATCTGAAGTTGTCGGGGTCATTCTAATGAAAAGAAGCTGCGGTGCGGCCTGGATCATTTTGCTGTTCTTCTCTGCATTGAGTTTCGCCGCAAAATACTATGAAGATGATCCATTGTGGATGGATCCTGACCAACTACCGATTCCGAAACCGGCCGAAGTAACTCTGAGTGAAACCTATGATCTTTTTGTAAACAGTTTTAAGGAACCCGGCGGAAAGGAACAGACGAAATCGCAAAACGCGAATACGCTGGGCGAAGTTCCGGACTCGAGCTGGTTCACAAATCGCATGGGGCGAAAAGTCCTGTCTCTGGACGAACTGAAAAAAGGACCGAATCGCGGCCTGGGCCCCGATCTGGCGAATCCAATCACAATCATTACCGCGAAAAAACAGGGAATCATTCGCGGTTTCACAATGCAGGATTCGAAAGGCGATATTTATTTTTTGAAATTTGATCCTCCCGCTTTCCCGCAACTCTCAACTTCCGCTGAGGTGATCAGCACAAAATTCTTTCACGCTTTTGGTTATAACGTTCCGGAAAATTACATCACCTTTATCAGGCGGGATCAGTTGATCATCGGACCCGATGCAAGGG
>JBKKAT010000362.1:0-22668 GCA_046714535.1 Acidobacteriota bacterium
CTCTGACGGGAAGCCCTTTTACGCAAATCAGGCTTCGACAGAACTTTTAGGCCTTCCGGCGATAGAAAAAAGCCATCCCAAAGAATTGTCACAAACTTACAAGGTTTACAACAGTTCCACGAAGGAACCATATCCTAGCGAAGGACTTCCAGTATTGCGGGCCTTGCGAGGGGAACGATGTTTCATAGATGATATCGAAATTCATCGCAATGACCGAGTAATTCCTCTGCACGTACATGCTGGCCCAATCTACAACCAATCAAGTCAGATTGAATTTGCCGTCGCCGTGTTCAACGACGTCTCGGACATGAAGAGGATCCAAGAAGAACTGATAACGAACAAGAAAACCCTGGAAGAATCGGTAGCCGTCTTGAAGGAAAAGAATGAACAAATGACAGTCCTCACCGAATTCACCGATCACCTGCAATCCTGCATAAGTGATGAAGAGGTTTATCGCCTTGCATCAAAATATTTAGAAAAAGTGGTTCGCACACGTGGCGCAATTTACATGATGAAAGAATCACGCGACGTCCTGGAAATGAAGATCAACTGGGGTGGGCTGTCGAACGATTCTGGATTTGCACTTAATGATTGCTGGGCTGCGCGAAAAAGCCAAACTTATTTTTCAGAACCGGAGGATACGATACCCTGTCCTCATGCTCCATCGGAGAAGAATGTGGCGAATCTTTGCATACCCATGATCGCGCTTGGCCAGATCATAGGAGTGATTCATTTATCAACGGATGATGGTTTCCATGAATTGCGGAGAAGGGTAATCACATTAAAAGCACTTGCAGAGCAAGTAGGAATTACACTTTCGAATCTTCAATTACGGGAAGCTCTTCGCAATCAGGCGATTCGTGATCCATTAACGTCTCTATTCAACAGAAGATACCTTGAGGAAACTTTAGAAAGAGAACTAAGTCGTGCGGAAAGAAAAAGCCTGCCACTCTCTTTAATTATGATTGATCTGGATCATTTTAAACGTTTCAATGATCGATATGGACATTCCGCGGGAGATGATCTGCTGAAGGACTTTGCAAAAATGGTTATGCAACGTGCGCGAAAAGGCGATATTGTATGCCGATACGGCGGTGAAGAATTTTTGTTAATACTTCCGGAATGCAGTATGGAAGATGCGGCGGCCATTGCTGATGTTTTTCGAAAAGGGGCTTTACTCTTATGGGCGCAGGGTGACCAGACAGACCCGGTCGTATCTATCTCTGCGGGTATATCTTGTTACCCCGACTCCGGGCACTCAATAAAAGCTTTAATGCTTGCTGCAGACCGAGCTCTCTATGAAGCAAAAGCGGGCGGTCGAAATCGTGTCGTTCAATCGAGCCAATTCTCGGTACGTAAGCGTAGTGAGACGGCAGAGACAAACCCTGAAGGCATCTAAGCGTGAAACTTGCTCAAGATTAGTATCTGGGCATGTAGCAAACGCAGTACTAATTCTCGTGCGGCTTGACCATAATTAGGAATTTTAGTGCTGCCGCTTACGCGGCACAATCAAGGCGACACCCAACCGTTTGAGTATTTTTTGAAACGCCTTATCGAATGTGAACACAGTGTAACTCCCCCTTCATTTGTCTTGCAGCCAAATGATACATCTCGTGATGAATCAGCGGAATCAGCTTGTCCAGCGCTTCTTTGTCGCCGTTGCCCCAGGCCAAAAGGAGCTCAGTTACGTTTTCTGATGAAGAACCGTCCATCACGCCATTCAAATCCAGGAAAGTATATCGCACCTCCTGGAATGTGGTGGCCAATTTGGCCGTCTCGGTTAAACGGGTTCGTAAGGGTATTTACGAATGATCTTCAAGCATTCGGAGATTGCGGCGGTTATCGTTTCTCCCCACCCGAACGGTATAAATGCTGCTGTTTTTTGATTAACCGGCTTGTCGGACTGTGCGAAGAATCTCATGTGCTGCCGGTTCCGTTGGGCGTACTCTTTCACGGCGATCACAAACTCCACCTCTCCTTTTTTTATTGAGAAATAGTGAAGTTGCGCAAGTTCCTCATCAGGATCCGTTTCAATAGACTGCACGTAGCTCACAACATTTCTCCTTGTTCAAATTCTATTTTCTGGCGCTCAGATTGTTTGGCGACTTCTTATTGAGCAATGCAACGAGAGCCTTTCCGGCAGGCGTATTCTTTACAACGCCATCTCGAACGATCTGACGAGCACTGAATTCTTTTCCATTTTTCAGCTTTAATCGCTGCGAGTTCTTCCTCATTCAACGTTTCCCTGCGAGCGTACGTCAATAACCGGTCGACCGTTCTGGCAAGGTGAGTCAGATGAAAACCGATCGTCGCTGCACTACCGGCTTGCTTCCAGAGTTGGTCTTCCTCTAAAGAAGAGCAATTCATTTTACATCGTGACGCACCTGCAATAACGCCTGCGCTGCATGTTGCAAACGCGGATGAATCCCTTCTACCGGCCATTCCAGGCATATTTCTACGTTAGCCATGATTCCCTCTCTTGAAATGATAGGCTAACGTGAGGCTTTGCGGAAGTGGAATTCAACGCAAAAACGCCAAGACGCTACTGAGTAATTTGGAAACGCACCGTTTTTGCTTCTGTCATTGTTGAGGTTCCGCCCAGGCGGGAACGAATGGTCACAGCATAATCACCGGGCTGAGCGCCTGTGGTGTCAATTTGCGCGACCCAGGCCCCTTTCTTGCGTAAATGCAATCCATTGGAAACTTCATCGACACTCGGATAGGCGATCACGGATGTGCCGCCGGGTCCACTGAGTGCAACTTCAACAGGAATCAGGTTGTATCCCGGCGTCAATCCCGTTCCGTTATAACCAGCGAGGACCACGATGTATTCACCCTGCTTGAAACTCTTTCTTAACTTAAGTTTCCCGTTGTCGAAATCGTATCTGGCTGTTTTGAGTGACCGGATTTCAACAGTCCCTTTTTGTCCCGGATCATCGCCGGTGATTCCATGCTTCTCAAACGCATTTAGAATTGCGGTTTCATTTGCTCCGCCCGAATCGCGCCGGTCGGCTGTAAGCATTGCATCTCGCAGATCGAAAAAGGTCATTTCATCCGGGAGGAAGGAAAGACTTTTGTACAGGATTCGCTGAGCGTCATCGCGCCCGATGGTTTTTTGCAGATCCCACCAGGCGCCGCCAATAATCAGGCCCGTGTAATGCGATTCTGATCGCCCGAATCGTTTATCAATCACATTTTGCGGATACCGATTGTTATTTTCGAGATTTCTACCACGGAATTCTCCGTTACTGCGAGAACGAAGGGCCAGTTCACCAAGTTTCGAATTGCCCGTGATCGCGGACGCCGAAATGTCACTGAAGGCTTCATGAAAGGCGTGGGCATAATTGGTCTCTAACGCCTCAAAGAAACCTGGTTTCGCACGATCCAAAACGGCATGTCCGTATTCATGATAGTAAACGTCGGCATCGTGGCCAAAATTTTCAAAGAAATTTCCGGATCCCATCACGATCGCGCCTTTTCGGACCGCGGGTTCAAGGCCGCGCGTGTAAAACGCGTTATCGAATCCTTCACCGCTGGCAGTCACGATGTTGACGAACACGGGAATCTGGCGTTCCAGTTTTTTAAAACCGAAGGAGCGCCAGCGATCATGCACAACATTGATGTGATAGTAGGCCATTGCCTCAGTGAATTTGGAGTCGGTGTCAACATACGTGTAATCTTCATCTACTTCAGCTGCTGTCGTAAAGGGACTGAGGTCACCGCCGCCGCGAAACCAGTGCAGGAAGTTGCCGTTGTAAGTTCGAGTAAATTTTCCACTCAACTGGCCGGCGTCTCTCAGAGCAGGAAATTCTTCGGACGTGCGATTCGGAGTTACAACTGAATTTTCGCGGTACACGGTGCCGGTTGCGGTTTCTTCCGCAAATTCGCGATGCACGCGCAAGATCTTTTCAGGGGAGAGCGCATCGACGTAAACGGCCCATTGTCCCTGCGTTTTACTGGATACGACGCTGAACTTCCAAACAAATCTCGGATCCTTCAGCGATGCCAGGATCATCATCGTCCCTTCGGAGACTCCGGCATCAGCAAGGTGAAGTCTGCGTACTGTTGCGCGTGCTTCTGCGCTGCGTCGAAGCGCTCCTGATTGCAGACGATCCACTTTGTGATATTGTCCGGATGCCGCGATGATGTGTCCTTTCTGATCTGTGTGTACGGAGAATTGCCCGCCCAACACCGGAACGCGAAATACCCGCTGCTGAAAATGATAGCTGGCTCCGGATGCATCCGTTTCCGTTTCGGTCATGTGCAACTGTGGGGCCTCTTTGATGCCAAACAATGCCGAATATTCCCCTAAGAATGCTCTGGCAGATTCGGCATCTTTAATTACGCGGGTACTACCGGATCCGTACATGCTTCGTACGCGTCCATCTTCAAACCAGTGAAAACGCCAACCATTCCCTTCCTTCTCAAGAAAATCCTGAACCGCGCTCCCGGAACCTCGAGCGCCGTACGGAATCGTGATGCATAGCACCAGAAAAAGGGAAATAAGGATGGTTCGAAGCTTCATTTTGTTTCCTCCGCTAGTTATAAGAGGGATGAGGGACTAAAAATCCTTTTGTGAATGAAGCTGTAGCCGTTGTCCGTATCCAGGCCTTATGGCTTTCACCCTTGCTGATGTTAAGTCTGCAGGAACCGGTTCCCGAAATCGGAGTCGTCCATGCGTCGAATTGCGGCGGCAGCGTTCTGCTATCTGTCTCCTTATACCTTTACGGAGATGATGCTCCGCAGATCATTGCAAAGCAGGAATCTGCATGGCAGGAATGGTTGAACGAAAGTTTTCCAACTCCAGTGCCGTCTTGCTTCTATTACTGCCAGAGCGCCTGAATCGGGAGCGCGTAAAGTCGTGGTCCGAAAGGCACCGATTCTTCTCCGGTATATAGAACGATTCCTTTACGAAAGCGTTTGCCTGTTGATTGCTCAAGCAAACGAAGTCCGTTGAGATCGCGATCGGAAATGGTGTTGCTTGCTTTCACTTCGATTCCCACAACATTGCCGGAACGATTTTCCAAAACAAGGTCGACCTCCTGTCCGGAATGCATGCGAAAGTGAAATAAACGCGGTCTTGCCTTGCTCCATGCTATTTGTTTTCGAATTTCCATTGCTACGAAATTTTCCATCAGACTGCCTGTCAGGTTGGGATTGTCAGTCAATCTTTCTGGAGTCAAACCAAGAGCGTAACTCAACAGTCCGGTATCGGCGAACAGCAATTTGGGCGCTTTCGCCGCGCGTTTTGTAAGGTTGGAAGACCAGGCAGGCAATGTCTGAACCAAGAAAGCTGCTTCGAGCAAAATTATATAGCGCTTCAACGTGCTTTGCGGTATGACGATATCCCTCGAGATTTCAGAGAAGCTGACAAGCTTTGTAGCTCTTGCAGCAAGAAGCGTCAGCAGCCGAGGCAGGAGATTCAATGACTCGATATTGGAGATATCACGGATATCACGCTGCAGAATGGTTGTTATATAGGAATCGAACCAGGCAGTCCTGCGGGATTCTGTATTTCTGGAAATCGCTTCGGGAAATCCGCCAAGCATCATACGTTGAAATAGATCTTTTCGCGATTCTTTTATGCGAGATAACCGCGGCAACTCTGAATCAAAGATGCTATCAACGAATCGATCTTTAGTGCCTGCGAGTTCTCCCTGAGAGAAAGGCCACAGAGTCAGAATTTCCATTCGACCCGTAAGCGACTCGGACAATCTGGGCAATAATAAAATATCTGCAGAACCTGTAAGTAAAAATCGCCCTCTCGATCTGCGGGTGTCTACTTCCTGTTTAATCGATAATAAAAGATCGGGAACTCTTTGAATTTCATCAATGATTACCGGCCCCTCCACTCCCTTCAAGAACCCTGAAGGATCTGAGCTTGCGGCTGCCAGGACCGATGCATTGTCCAGCGTGAAATAACGAGCAGGATGTTTGTTCTCCGCGATCCATTGAACCAGCGTGCTCTTTCCCGTCTGACGGGCTCCGTTTAGCAGCACAACGGGATTGTCGGAAAGAGCGGTCAATACCTCCTCAGTGATATTCCTCCGTATCATGGGTTAATTATAACCAGTATATGGCTAAAATTCAACCATGCAAATAAAACTACTTGAAGCTGAAATCGCCTGTCTTGATTGTTCTGTCGTTGAATTTCAAATTGGCGACGCCTTGTAAATGAAGGGAAGAAATAATGAACACGAATGGGAATGCGCGGTTGAAAAGAGGTTCTCCTTGTTCATGATTATGCCAAATTTACGATTTTGTGCATAATTCTCAAGGAACGCACTTGGTTGAAAGTTCGTTTGTCAGTACCGCGAGTCCTCTGCTACAATCTTTATAAGCGGGGGAAACGTTGACATCAGGAGAAGTGTTTATATCCCGCCATTCCTTTTTCCGGAAAGTGAATCCGCTGTAAGTATTCGACATGGCAAAACAAACTGGAAATCAGGCTTACCCTGAACTGTTCGATTTTATCGATGATATCTATTACCGCGTAGACAACTCCGGTTTCATCGAAGTGATAAGTCCGGCAGTAACGAAGTATGGATATGATCGGAATGAATTGATAGGGAAAGTTGTTAGTGAACTTTTCGTCAAACCAGAAGAGCGAGCGAAAATATTAGAGGCTTATGCGCTCCGCGGATGCATCAACGATTTTGAGTTCTCTGTAAAATCAAAATCGGGCGCGGAAATTGTCGTTTCGCTGAGTGCGCGGGTCCTGAAGAACTCTCAGGGCGAAAGGATTGGCGCTGAAGGAATCATTCGGGACATTACTTACCGCAAGAGACTCGAACAAAACCTCAGAGAATCGGAAGAACGATGCCGGATCTTTTTTGAAAACTCCCCTTTTCCTATGTGGGTCATCGATTCCGAAACTTTTCAATTTTTGGCTGTGAATCAGGCAGCAATTGAACACTATGGTTACAGCCGTGACGAATTTCTTAAAATGGAAATACGTGATATCCGCCCCCCCGAAGACGTGCCGCTGCTGGAAAACAGACTTCAGAAGGTACCCTTTCATTCAAATCCTGGATTGCGCAGACAAGGAAGCTGGAGGCATCGAACAAAAGAAGGCAAGATTATTCATGTCGATATTGGGGGAGTCGATTTTATTTACGATAATCGAAAAGCCACTTTAGTTGTTGCGAATGACATAACAGAACGGACTTCTGCCGAACGAGCGCTTCGGGAAAGTGAAAAGAAATACCGTAACCTTGTTGAAAATACACCGGCTTTAATCTGCACGCATGATCTTGAAGGTTATTTAATCAGTGTAAATCCTGCCGGATTGGAATTGTTTGGTTTATTGCCGTCACAGATGTTAGGCCACAAACTGGATTCGTTTCTTGCTTCTTCTGTTCGACCTCTATTTCCTGATTACCTGAAACGAATACAGGACCGCCGAAGCGACCAGGGAATGATGAAAATTACAACAGGTAAAAATGAAGAACGGGTTCTTCTTTACCGCAACGTCGTGATTCAGGAGCCCGAGGAAGAACCGTATGTGCTCGGGCTTGCCCAGGATATGACTGAGCAATTTCTGGCGAATCAAGCTTTAAGGCACACAGAATTGGCCCTTCGAAAATCAGAAGAAAAATATCGCGCTTTGTTTGAAGAAACGAAAGATATGGTTTTCATTACATCTCCCGATGGCCGTTTCATCGACATCAACCCGGCTGGGGTCGACCTGCTAGGCTTCTCATCCAAGAAGGAGGTCCTTCAAACAAAAGTTGAGGAGGTATATGCGGATCCGGACTTACGCAGGATCTATTCAGAAATCATGGCCCGGGAGGGATCCGTAAAAGATTTTGAAATTAAAGTCCGGAGAAAGGACGGCAAAAAACTGGTTATGCTGGAAACCTCAGTTGCTGTACGTGATGGGAACGGAAAGATCATTGCGTACCGCGGGATTGTGCGCGACATCACCAAACTGAAAGAATTACAAGATCAACTTCTTCAAGCGCAAAAAATGGAGACGGTCGGATTGCTTGCCGGCGGAGTGGCACATGAATTTAATAATTCGCTGATGGCAATTACTGCCTATTCTGATCTCCTGCAATTGCGGTATGGTTCGGATCAATCTCTTGTGGACGATGTTCGAGAAATCTTGAAAGCAACTCAAAAAGCATCCACATTAACTCTGGAGTTACTGGCCTTTGGACGCAGGCAGGTGCTCAGACCCAAGCATTTGAACTTGAATGATATGGTTCGGAGTCTGGGGAAAAATATCCGCTCCGTTTTGCGCGATGATATTGCCCTTGTGATTGACCTGGCACCTGATCTTGGATTCGTTCAAGCCGATCCCGGTCAGGTGGAGCACGTAATCATGAACCTTTGCGTGAACGCAGTGGATGCGATGCCGGATGGCGGTACTTTCTCAGTTCGTACTCAAAACATAACTGTTGATCCATCCACCCGGGCTCAAAATTTTGGACTTCCTGCCGGTTGTTACATCCTGCTGGAAATTTCGGATACCGGACGAGGCATGACGGATGATGTCTTGCACCATGTCTTCGATCCCTTTTTTACAACAAAGGAATTTGGCGCCAGTAGCGGATTGGGACTTTCCACTGTGTACGGCATCATCAAGCAAAGCGGCGGTCATATACATGTGAAAAGTGCAATTAACGAAGGGACACAATTCTTTATTTACTTGAACATGCTCGAAGTTCGTCCAGCAATTCCAAAAGTGAATGGAGGTTCCACTCGCTATCCCTGGACCATTTTGCTTGTCGATGATAATGATGCGGTTCGCGAAGTTCTGGGCAAACTATTGCGTTCCAGCGGATATTCCGTTTTAGAGGCGGCCGGGGGGCAGGATGCACTTGCAATTTCCAATTCGGTGCCCGCAATCGATTTACTTGTAACAGATGTGGTGATGCCCGTAATGAAAGGGTGGAAACTCGCCCAACTGCTTCAAGAGAAATTTCCACAGCTTAAATGCATTTTTCTTTCGGGTCACCAGCGGGAAAATGCAGTTGGTACACAAATTCCTCCAGGAAGCGTATTTCTGCGAAAGCCAATGTCGCTGGAAACGATTCTAAAAAGCATTGATTCATTAATGAATTAGATACTTTAAGGACCCTGACGAATTCACACCTGTTTTGCCTCTGCGTTTCTATCAATCCCGTTTACACTAAACCAAATTGGATTTGAGTAGTCTAACTTGTAAACGGAGGTCCCTACGTTGAAAAGAGCTCTGCCGAACTTCTGGATATTATCTTTATGTCTAATTTTCTCGATTGTCATTCAACCAGTACCCGCCGAATCGCAAAAGAATTCCAGCGCTGTTGAACGCGCCAGAGTCCTGATCGAAGAGTTTCGCAAAGTAGGAGATGTTCCGGGTATAGCCGTTGCCGTAGGAAAAAAGAACGAGATTGTATGGGAGCAGGGTTTCGGGGTCAGTGATCTCGAGAACGATGTGCCTGTAAATTCGAAAACAAGGTTCCGGCTAGGAAGTGTATCAAAAATAATTACTATTGCTGCGGCTATGCGACTTGTTGAGCGTGGTCTTTTGGATCTTGACGCGCCAATTTCTAAATATCTTTCTTCTATACCTGAGGCATATGGCAAACTAACAGTTAGACAACTGGCCGGACACCTTGCCGGGGTTCGTCATTACAAATTGGATGATTTTCAATTCGATGTAAAGCATTTTGACTCCGTAAAAGAATCACTCAAAATTTTTACGGGCGATCCGCTTCTGCATGAACCGATGTCAAAATATTTTTATTCGACCTACGGCTATGTCCTGATTTCTGCCGTTATGGAAGCAGCTTCAGGAAAAGAATTCCTGCAAATTCTGGATGAAGAAGTTTTACGGCCCCTTCAGATGAAGAACTCCGGTCCGGATCGCTTGTCTGAAATTATTCCTTTTAAGACGAGGTATTATGAGCGTTCTCAGGGAAAGATCAAGAATGCTCGTTATGAGGATCCCAGTTATAAATGGGCCGCGGCTGGTGTCGTAACTTCGGCCGGAGATCTTGTACGTTTTGGGATGGCGCACCTTCATCCCGTGTATCTCAAAAAAGAGAGCCTCGATCAGATTTTCAAATCACAAAGCACTGCTGATGGAAAAGAAACGGGCGTCGGCGTTGGCTGGCGAATTGGTTCTGACTGGCGAGGTCGAAGAATTTATCATCATGCTGGCAACATCTCCGGTGGTCGAGCCGTTCTGGTTCTTTATCCGGAAGAGGACCTTGCCATTGCTTTTCAGACGAATATTTCTTCACAGCCTGCCTTTGTAGAGAGCACTGCACAAATGATCGCAGAAGGTTTTGTGGCTCGCGCTGGAAAAGTCGATGAATCAGTTCCCAGGGATCTAAAGGGAGTCTATGAATTGTCAGGCAGCAATCAGGGGAAGCCTTATACTGCGAAATTAGAAATGCGTTCTTACAAACAGAACTACCAGGGTTCGATTTCGGGTGATTTCCCTTTATTGGATTCAGCTGTAAAGAATGGATTACCGGGAACCATCCATGTTTCCTCTGTCTGGATGAAGGAGAATCATCCGGCCCTCATTCTTGTTTCACCTTTCGGTGCTCTTGAGATGCTCTTACAACCGGCCGGCGATCATTATCGATATTCAGTGGATGAAGGCCCGGCAAAATTTGAAGGAGAAATGCGGCGGTCCTTAAAAAACAATTGACAACACGATCGGATGGTGGTCTGACCCGAACCGGTCCGGCGCAATCAAACAGTTGGCGCGAGTCTCTTGCGGAAGTGTCGTAAAAAAATGATCCAACCGCAAGTCGAACCAGAACCGTAAAGGGAACGTGGCTCGAGTGCCGCATTCGCGGACAAGCGGCGCGACGCGGTCGATTTCGCTGACTGCCTTGTCGTTGATGCCGTACAAAGTATTCAAATCTCCTCCGATTATCATTGGCAAGTCCTCCAAAGGCTTGAGGAAGTCTGCGATTGCGGCAGCCTGTCGCGATCGTCCTGAACGATTATCCAGATGAACGCTCACAACGCGCACACGCCACGGTACGCCGTTTCTCAAGGCCGTCACGGTCGTCATCACCGCCACACGCCGTTGTGCAACCCAGGGCAGCTCGATGCCCATCACATCCGATATCGGCAGTGTGGAGAGGATCGCGCAGCCTCTATCTTCCCGGCTTCCGATCCCGTTTGGCATCGACGGAAGGTAGGCCAGAGACAAATGAAACTTTGCAGCGATCGCTTCGATATCATGCACCATTTGTTCGTGCGGATTAATCCTGCGAGGTACTCGAACTGTCCTTGGAGCAACAAGCGGCACGCTCTCGCTCGCACGAGCCACTTCTTGAAGGAGTACTATTACGGGAGTTCTCCCGGCATATAAATGAAGAAGCTTTTCAAGATCGCCGTAGTCTTCGTGTTGATTCCACGTCACCACAATTAGACCTGATGTGGCTACGTCAACCGGCGTTGAAGACTGAGCCTGAAGGACCACGGGACCGACCGATCGACACCAATCGGATAGCCGGGTGCGATGATCCGGCGCGTTGGGCCCGGACCAGACGACGCCCGAAGCAGTAGGACAGGGGGGACCATTCAGCAATTCGATCGGGACGTATGTGCGACGAGCGCATCCGCCCAGCAGGGATGCAGCGAAAAGGATCAGAATTGTGAGTCTTGATCCGACAAATTTTGACATCGTGTTGTACGGAATCGGTCATCTTTATCCTATCAAAAAGGATTGCAGGCTTTTGCAATTCAGGAAGGCAGTCGGTGTTTCGTCGGAATGCGGCTGGCCGGAGTTCTCAGTGCATTTTAATGTTATTTCACCGGTACTTCGAGTCGGGCAGGTTACCGGTTTTAGCGTTTGAAGGTTCAGCTGAATCTCACAGATAAGAAAATACAAAATCTGATGGAAATCGTGTATAGTTTTCGCACCGAAACTAATGGGGGTAACCATGGCTGACGAAAAGAATACGAATGAAGTTCCACCGGCTGAAACTGAGGAAAAACCTCCGGCACAAGAGCTCAACGATGAAGAGTTGAATATATCTGGCGGCGCGGTGACTCAGGATTTGATTTGTGGAAAATGTGGTGTGAATCCGTGTACCTGTTGACGCCTGATTTGTTCTGATCCGGTAGTCATCACTCAGCACTGATTCAACGAGCGAGTGGGACCAGTTTTGATTTCCGAATTGTCCGGTCTCTGGTTAGAAGTGGGATCTTTTCCACTATACTCGTGGCTGCGATAATCTCATCGGCTGGATCGCCGCGAAAATCCAGTTTCGTACTCGATATTGCAATGGCGAGCGTAATGGGTATAACTGTGAAATTCACCAATAGCGATTGAAAGGATTCGCTTCTCAGATCGATTTCCAATCGCCGCAGCTGAACGAGCTTCGATAATTCCCAGAGCACTATATCGGAAATAGCAAGATCCTCGTCTTCCAGTTGTTGCAGCTCCGTTGTCGTCAAATCCCCGGCAAGGAGATAAACGACCATGTGACTGTCAAGATTGAGCATTCCATTTCGTTCCTGTGCTCAAAATGTCACCTTTGATTTTGATCTTACCCTTTAAACTTCCAACGAGCTCCAGAGCATTTCTCTCGGATACGGGAATAAGGCGGGCCACTGGTTTACCTCTTTTAACGATCAGTACACCACCCGGTTCCAGCTCGTCCAGAACTTTTAAGCATTTCGCCTTAAAGTCCGTGGCGTTCATTACCTTTTCTCTTGTCTTCATGGGATCAATTATACGAAAAGACCAGTCTCATGACCAGTCAGGAAGAACCCGTTCGTTCCAGCACTGAGCTTTTTCCCTCATTTTGCCTCAGGTAGTATATATGGATATTGTCATTTCAAATTTGCGAATTGAAGTACGGAAAGGTGCAATGAAAAAGAATCATCGATTGTCTGTTGAAAGAATCATCGAGGCCTTAACGCTGATCGATCCTGTCTTTCTAAACTCCCCTCAATTTTTAGCGGAAGGGTTATCCGGAAAACTGGGATGTCAAATTGTTGTGAAGGTTGAAACGCTGAATCCGATCCGTTCTTTCAAAGCAAGGGGGACGGAATATTTCATGAAGACTCTGGAAGGGAAGCCGAAACTTGTTTGCGCGACAGCAGGTAATTTTGGGCAAGGTATGGCCTACTCAGCCCGGACGCGCGGGCTGGCAATTACCATTTTTACTTCGAAGAATGCGAATCCAATGAAGATTGAACGCATGCGCCATCTTGGGGCCGAGGTTCGGCAGGAAGGGATTGATGTGGATGCTTCGCACGAAGCGGCCATTGCGTTTGCGCGTGAATCGGGCGGCCGGATGGTTGAGGATGGTGTGGAACACGCGATTTCCGAGGGGGCCGGAACGATCGGACCGGAGCTGATGAAGTGGCCTGAACCTTTTGACGCCATCGTGATACCAGTTGGTGATGGCGCGCTCTTGAGCGGCATAGCGTTGTGGTTCAAAACTTATCATCGCGCCACAGAAATAATCGGAGTTTGCGCAAGTGGCGCGCCTGCCATGGAAAAGTCCTGGCGCGCCGGAAAAGTTGTAGAGACGAAAACCGTAGAGACAATCGCTGACGGTATCGCCGTCAGAGTGCCGTTCCTGGAAGCAGTTTCCGACATGACCGGACTCGCAGACGACATTCTTCTAGTGGAGGATGAATCGCTGATTCAAGCAATGCGTTTGGCGCATAGCGAATTGGGGATCGTGCTTGAACCGGCGGGCGCAGCTGCACTCGCTGCTTTATTGACGCACCCGAAACGATTTAAAGATACTCGGGTGGCAATCATTCTTACGGGGGGTAACGTCGCCCCGCGTTTGCTGCAAGAAATGGAGATCGTTGCAACAAAATGACCGCCGGCTTCAGCCGGCATAAAGGGAAGGCAGGCTTTAGCCTGCCTCTTCTTAGCGCGGGATAAAGCCGGGCTAAGCCGGCGGTCACTTAATTGATGGCTTATGTTTCGCGCAACAAATCGACTGCTGCTCCAACGGCTGGAGAATTCATGAGGGCATGATCCCGTTTGTCGGATGCAAGCAATCTTTCCAACTCAGCTCTCAGAGTTACATCGCCGACGCAAGCTTCCTCTAAAAATGCAGGAATTTGATCCGGTTCGAGATCGAAAATTGCGTCCAGCAACTGATCAATCAGCCGGAATCGCTTCAGATCTACTTCGCTGTCTCCCATCTTTCGATTTCACTATACAGCCAGGCCTTTGCTTTGCGCCATTCCCGTTCAATTGTTCGCGAGGAAACCTTTTCCACTTCTGCAATTTCTTCAGCAGTAAGGCCGCCAAAAAATTTCATTTCAACAATTCGACTTTTCAAAGAGTCCAGTTTTTCGAGCCGTGTGAGCGCCTTATCCAGGTAAATGAGTTCGACGGCTATAGGAGTTGATTCCAGTTCAGCTTCCTCCAGAGAGATTTTTTGTGCAGCATCGGGACGTTTGTTGCTCACTCTCTTTCTTGCATGATCAATGAGAATCCTGCGCATCATCTAGGGATGCAATAGCAAAGAACTGGGCGCGATTCTGCCATCGAATCTCTTTCAGTTCAACAAGTCTACAGTACGCTTCATTTACGAGGGCTGTCGTTTGAAGTGTGTGACCGGGCTTTTCCCCGCGCATATGCCGCGCGGCAAGCCAAAAGCAGCTGCGTAACATTGTTGGAAGACGGTACATCCATTTCGAAATTCCTTTGTATTATACCGTCCCGCTCAGGTTATACCGCCCCGTGATCCTTTCTCGATGCGCTCAACCGACGAATTGTCGGCATTTCCAATTGATTGTCGCCTATAACATTGAGGGTTCAAAGAATCTTTGGGGATAAATCCTGCAATTCAAATGGAGGCATTGTGAGTACACGAAATTCGGGGCGATTTACAGTCATCGTTGTTGCTTTACTCTTCCTGGCAATTCCACGAGCATTCGCGGACACACTTCACGTGAAAGCCGATAGTTATATCAATGCAGCTTCTCCAGCATCCGCAGGCGGACTAAGCAAAACACTTTATGTAAGGAACGTTGGATCCGGAGGAGTCCGCCAATCATTTTTGCTGTTCGATCTTGGAACACTGCCACCCGGCGCGATTGTCACGAAAGCGACTCTGCGATTCTACGTGAGTGTTCTGGAAAATGCAGGAATTGTGGATGTGAAAACGGTGGACGCCTCCTGGCAGGAAGGCTCGCTTAACGCAAACAATGCACCTCCACTCGGCTCAATGATCGCCAGCTTTCCGGTTGGCTCATCCGATCTCAACAATTATTTATCCGTGGATCTTACTTCAGCGGTAGCTGCCTGGGTATCCTCTCCCGCTACCAACTTTGGTATCGCTCTCATTCCAAATTCCGTCGATAACATTCGAATCGAAATCGATAGCAAAGAAAATATAAGCACAAGTCATGCGCCAGAACTTGAAGTGATCTTGCAAGGTCCGCAAGGAATCCAAGGGCCGCCCGGGACCGCAGGAGCGGACGGGTCTACAGGACCGCAGGGTGAACCCGGTCCACAAGGACCTCCCGGCGAGCAGGGACCTCCTGGAACATCTGCAGGTCTCGCGCAATTTCCTGTAAAAGTATTCTTGATAGATGCCGGTGCAGCCAACTGTTTCAACTTCCAGCCCGGCGGTAGCCATAATAATTGTCCGGATCGATTCAATGGGGAGGTTCTCTTACAAGACAACGGCACTCAGCATGATTCCTACGGGTCCATACATTACGACTCCGATTTCTTGACTGTCCAACTCGGGGCATTTCCTCCGGATGAAGTTTCTGGCACGCTTGAGTCAGTCCAGGAAATATCATTAAACGACCATCTGCTCAACCTCAAGTTTTCTTTGAACCTTTCGATGTCCGGTGGATCTACGAGCTTCGTCGTTGGAATGCGAGGTTCGACCGCTGGAGACAGCATAGAGTTTTCAGCGATCTCTTCAACTCAAGGCGTTTGTCGTACTTCTAGCGGGGGCATAACAATGGAAACGCCGGTTCCCCTGACTTCGAATGGAAATGTTGATTACAATGTTCAGATTCAAGCGAGTGCAACCCTGGTTCGATTCTATATCAACGGATTGCTCGTGGCGTCTCACATTACCAACATACCGGCTTCCTCATTGAAAGCCCACATTAGAGGAGAAGCGATCGGAACCACAAATCCAGGTCTCATTCATGCGCAGTTTTCCAACTTCGAGCTTGAAACACTGCTCGCTGAATAAAGCCATGAAAACTCAACGGCTCGAGTAAATTGTCGGCTTTTACGTTGGAACATCGCCTTTTATAAGTGAGGCCCGCCCGAAGGCCGTATTTCGTTTGCGAGGAGGCACGCATGAGAATCTTAGCAATATGCGTTTTGTTTTTAACCCTTCTTCTGACTGCGACGATTTCATCCGCGCAGGTCAAACTTGATCATGAATCGTTGATATTTTCGGAGCAATCTCAGCGCTACATCAATCCATGGTCCGCGGGATATGCGCAAAATACGAAAACAGGGGAGACTCTGATCATCTGGTACGAATGGAATTCTGATGCGACAAACCCAGCGCTCGTGGGAAGGATCGTGGATGCTGAAGGACAAGCAGTTGGAAAAACTATTACGATTGCTACGCAACCTCAAGATCCCAGAGATGAATTCAATTGTTGTTACGGCGATAAGGTTACTTACAACCCGGTTAAGAACGAGTATCTGGTCACTTACAGTGAGGGACATGGGGATGACACAGGTTTATTTGGAAAAATTATTGGAGTACGGATAACTGCGAAGGGACGCGTCCGCGGGAAAGTCGACTTAACCAGCAGGTATCCCGACAATTTCGCGCGTGACAATAAGCCCATTCTCGTGAAGTCCAATCCCAATACGGGCGAATATCTCCAGTTTTTTCTGCGTCACACGATACCTGCAGACAGGACCACCGTTGGTTTCGTTGGGCTTCTCAGCAAGAAGGGAAAACCGGTTGCAACTCCACTTTTACTGGATTGGTATTGGCCGGACGATTTCACTTTTTTGCCTTCCGGTAAGATGTTGCTCGCGACAACGCGAGATGGTCTTCAAGGCCCTGAATTCGTGATTACAACTGTCGATGATCCATCGAATCTGAATGAATTACAAAACCTCAACATAGCAGACTGGACTGTTGTCGCACCAGCCAACGCAAGCCGTTGGGGTGGACCGTTCTTTGCGCACCTGTCAGCCGATTCTCCGGTTGTTTACTATAGTGACCAAGCAAATATTAAAGGACGAAGAATTGATGCTGAGGGAAACCCCGAAGGGGCTTCCTTCAACGCTCTCAAAGCGCCTGGAAAAAGCCAAAAGCCGATCCCCTTCACCGCCGCTTTCTCAACCACAGAGAACGGCGTGGTCGGTGTCCTGATTGCATTGGAGGATCAGGGATATCCCAATGGTTCTGTGTCTGTTTGGGCGCAAGCGCTTAATAAAAAAGGCAAGGCTGTCGGAAGCTCAAAGAAGTTATACACCACAACAGCGAATGAAAGGATAGATGAGAATCAGATTTTTGCTTTGCCCGTTCAGCCGGGAGATACAGAAGCGCGTTTCGTTTGGTATGGAATTAAAGGCGATCCGCATTTTATTAACACTAGCTACGGCATCCTGAAACTCAATATCAGTCTTCCCTTACCGTAGCATTGTCGGCATTTCCATTCGTTTGGCGCCTTTTATAAATGAGACAGGACTATTACGAGGAGGCACACATGAGAACTTTTGTAACGTGTATTTTGATTTTGATCGCAGGAGTAGCTTTCGCAGGTAAGCCGAATGCGGACAAACCAATCACTCACTACATCAGTGATTACGATCCAAGCTTTGCTGCTTATTCGATTCAAAGTGATGGAGGCGGCGCTTACCTCAACGGAGTAAATGGCGACATATCCGTATTGATGGCGAATGTCTTGAATGGTCTGACCTGGGGCGACAGGCTTCTGGAAAACGGGACGATTCGGAAGCTTGCCATTACGTTCAGCCAGGAAAACGCCGTGCAACCGGGCGATCCCGGTTATGTCGTTCCGGCCAATCCGCCTGTATGGGGAACTCTTTACACCGGTGGTCGTTTCATGAATAAGTGCACCGGCGACAACCTCAGCTATTACACAATGAAGCCAGGCGATAAGATCATTTGCCAGATGCACATCAGGATGCATCCTCTGGGCTCCACAACCAGCTACTACCGTTTGGACATGGGAACGGAAGAGGAAACACAAAAGGTTCAGATCTCTTGCAATGCTGCAGATACCGCTGGTTGCACGGATTGGTTTATCGATCCAATTCCAGTTGTGAATCCGGACGGAAGCTCGAGTCCCGGAAAAACTCGCGCACGACTGAATTACTTCAAGTCTGGCAAAAATCCACCACCGCCGAACCAGGGCGCTTTCTACATGACATTTCATATTCACGTTACTCGTCCGTAGGGAAGTAGACACTCACACAGGAGTATCAGTTGAGCTGGAGAGCGTAGGTGATTGCGCGATTCAATTCGTCAACTTTACGGGGACTTTTTATGCCAAGGACTTCGCTGTAGATCGGTGCGCAAATCACAGTTTCAATGTCGGCTATTTCTCGCCAGGGTTTCTTTCCTGTATTCTTTTCATCAATGGCCGGAGCTGAGTCTGCGCAGAGGAAAAATCGAATCCACCTTGTCCTCCTCCTGTTTTTTCTTCTGCTAGTATTTTTATCCAAGCTGAGCACTCTGAATACTCCTTATTACTGGGACGAGATCGGGTGGATACGAGCGGCTCACTGGCTTTCGGGTGAAGAGCTTTACAGAGCATTACCAGGTCTCCATCCCATGGGAACTTTCTTCGGACATCCACCGGGATTGCACGCTTCCATGGCTTTCTTATTCAAATTGTTCGGGCAATCAATCTGGTTATCACATCTCTTCATCGTGTGTTTCTCATTTGTCGGCGTTTACTTTACGTATTTGCTGGGCAGTCATCTATTCGAAACACGTGTGGGAGTTTGTGCCGCGTTATTTCTGTTTTTTACACCGATGTATTTTGCCCAGTCCGGAATGTACCTCGGGGATGTGCCGGTTACGGCATTCGGCGTGATGAGCTTATACTTTGGGCTAAGAAAGCAGTACCTTCCTTATCTCCTTGCGTCGCTCTATCTTGTTTTTATCAAAGAAACAGGGGCCGTGCTTATCCTGGCGTTCCTTATTTATCTCTTCATAACTGAGTACAAAAAGGAATCAAGTTTTCGCATCGAGATTTTAAAATACAGCGTTCCGCTCTGGGCAATTGCCGCCTTCCTGATAGCTCAGAAGTTTACGGCCGGAAAGTTTATCGGGATCTATGCCTTTGAATTTGATATTTACAAACATACTTTTGGCCGCGTGTTTGAGGATTTTGTACTGATCCTGAAATGGATTTTCGTTTATCAGTACAGGTTTATTTTCACACTGCTAATCCTCCTGCATTTCGTGCTCCATCGAAAAACAGCATTCAGGAAAGAGCTTCTGCTTTTTCTCTTTGTTTTTCTCCTTGCAACCCTGCCTTTTTCTTATTTTATGTTGCTTCCACGCTACCTTTTGCCGATCTTGCCTTATCTGTGCATAACTGCAGCATGGTCTGTTTTTGAATTGGTACGATCTGAAAAATTGAACATGGCCTTCAGCGCTGCCATCGCGTCGCTGTATATTGTTTCTTTATCGGGCTCCACTTCCTATGGGAGTAATGAATGGAATATGAAATACGTCCAGATCGTAAGGATGCAGAAGTCCATGTCTGAATATGTCGAAACGAGATTTCCGAAATCGACCATCCTGGCGTCCTTTCCCTTTGAGGCAACCCTGAGCCGGCCTGATCTCGGTTATGTAAGCAAGCCTGTTCATGCCGTAGGTTTTAAGAATCGCATGACGCAGAATTGTTGTGAACTTATCATTTTTTCTTATGAATCCATCGCACAACCGCCCTTAAAGCTGATGCAGTTTGTAAATCAGGATAAGATGGCGCTCATTAAAAGAATGACGGCAGAGAATATGATCTCGGAGCTTTACGGGACATCTCTCAAGGATTTACCGGACAACATTGCAACTCCTTAGGAAAATTTCACCTTACCTGAAAGTTGCCAGGCTCGACCACTGGTTCAAAAACATTTTCATGGTTTTAGGGATGATCATTGCCATAGCTCAGAACCGTATTCCTGTAACGATCCCTCTGATTGCGAAGTGCAGCATCGCTCTTTTTCTTGCTTGCCTGATCTCTTCGGCCAACTACGTGATCAATGAAATATGGGATGCGGAATTTGACAGAAGACACCCTAACAAGAAGTTCCGCGCTGTCGTCACCGGTCAGGTCTCCATAAGGAGGCTAGTCTTGCTGGACGCTTTGATCGTCACTGTGGCGATGGGAGTGAGTTACATTCTTTTCAACCGGCAATTTTGCGTTGTGCTCGGTCTATTTTTCATCATAGGCGGCATTTTTTACAACATCCCGCCTGTCAGGACAAAAGACTTGCCATTCATAGATATATTAGGCGAGTCCATCAATAATCCGATCAGATTATTGCTGGGCTGGTTTGCTGTGGTGAACCTGAACAATTTGCCTTTGACAGGCATCATCGCTTACTGGTCTTTCGGGGCAGTTCTCGTTACTGCGAAAAGATTGGCCGAGTTCCGGCATTTCGGAGATAAATTGCTGTTGTATCGCCCGACCTTCCGATATTACAAAGACTCGGTTTTGATCTTGATGTACTGGGGATTTGGATTGGTAACGCTTGCCACCTTTGTCTTACTGGGAATTACCTATAATTCGAGTTTGCTCTTTATACTTCCCTTGCTGGTTATTTTCTTGATCTGGTTTTCTGTTTTAACGTTTCAAAAAAACAGCATAGTGAAAGAACCGGAAAGAATTTTCGAGAAGAAGCTCTTTACCTCATATTGTCTTCTGTCTCTTGTAGCTTTTGCGATTATCTTATTGCGGTAAGTTTTCCAATACTTTGGACGGAACGTTGGATTGTCGCATCCTGAAGAAGCAAGGACACCAGCTTGTTTGCGAATATCGCATTGGCCTTCTCATTGGGATGTTGATCAAAGGGTAGAATCCAGTAGACAGAATCTTTTTGGGGAGGAAGAGCGGCCGTCAAGTCGTAATATTGAATTCCGCGCTCATTGAATTTAGTCATGATTGTTTGATAAACAGTTCGGAATGTATCCTTTTCCAGGTCCACCAGAATTGGAAGAAGAACGATCCGGAGCTCCCTGCCATGGTTGCGGGCTTCCTTTTGCAGTTCGACGATTGCCTCCAGGTTGCTTTGAAAATATTCCGTTTCGAAAACCTCGGATGAAGTCAACTTTCTGATCCTGCGTTTCCTGTCCAGATACGTGCTCTTTTTCTTGGCGAGGAAGTGTATAAGTTTTGATCTTTCCGCGAGGAACCACCATTTCTTCGATACATTCAGAGTGATCACATGACTCGTGGGAAAAGAAATCAAATCATTTAAGTGAAGGCCATACAGGATGAGTCTGTGTTCGACCCGGCCGGAGCATTTCTTATAGATGGATAAACATTTCCTCGATTCGGCACCCGGTTCCGCAAAATTCCAGAAGTTGATAGGAAGTTCTTGTTTTCTTAGTTGATCCTGCAGCCTGTAAATGTAGGTGTCTTCGTAGCGAAGGCCAAACCCCAGCGTGAAAGAATCACCCAGAACGAAAACATTGTATCCCCTCGAATCGCGAGATTGTGATTGCAGCCATCGCGCCCCAAACTGATCGAAATTGTAATGGATGATTCCTCCGCTTTTCTCATAGTAGTGCCGTGTATCGAATCTAACGGGATACAATTCCTTCATGGAGTGGAAAGGCTGCTGGAAGGCCAATTTGCCGATTTTCCTGGTGTACTGGTAGGCGTCGTTTGTCTGGAAGTCCGGATCAGGAAAAATTCGTAAGCATATTTCCAGTGCAAACAGCGTCAGGAGCAGGCTTGCCAGAGCGAGCACAATTTTTTTCGGATAGGATACAGTCTTTCGAGGCAGCGAATGCTGAACATCCGGCGACATGCTTCTTTTTATCCTTTGGGTGACTACTATATTACAGCAGGATGTGGCGCACCGCTTTGAAATTGGATTATCATGGTGACAGCATGTTAGCGTCAACTGTTTCCGGGAACAAAGCAGGAATTCTGCGAGAATACTCGAATAAATCGATCACCTTAGAGCACCTTCCTTACTATTATCACGTTCATCTGAACATGCCCTGCAATCAGAAGTGCATCATGTGCGTTCCAAACGGAAAGCACTCAAAAGACGTACTTCCTTTTGAAGGATTTGTTTCGTTCTTTGATCAGATACGTCCCTTTGCCGAACACATCACGCTGATTGGGGGCGAGCCCTTGCTGTATCCCTGGATCCATGAAGTTCTTGATCTGCTCGCAGAACATCCGATCGCGGTAACGATCAACACGAATGCGACGATGTTGACGGAAAAAATCAACGATAAGCTCCTTGCGTTACATGAATTGAATCTCAAATGCTCCATCGATGCCGCTACTCCGTCCACTTACCACAAAATTAGAGGAGCCGATGTTTTCGGAAAAGTCACTGAGAACATGAGGAGCTTTGCCGCTTTGACGCGATCCATGCCAAACATCCGCATGATTCCCGTCTATGTGGTTATGCGGGAGAACCTGAGCGAGGCGCTCCGCTTCATTGATTTTGCGGAGACTTTAACCCCTCACAGGGTTGAGTTTCATCCGGTGCGGCATGTACTCAACTGGCACGTTACG
>JBKKAT010000363.1:0-7452 GCA_046714535.1 Acidobacteriota bacterium
ATATCGCTGGCTCCGGAGGTTATTTAGGATTTATGCGAATTCATGTCAAGAAAAATGATCAGGTAAAAGTAATTGCGGGAAAGGATCGCGGCAAATTAGGAAAGGTCTTGCGAATTCAATCGGAGAAAGGTACGGCGATTGTGGAAGGAATCAATTTTCGCAAGAAACATACAAAAGCGAATCCGGCAAAGGGAGTTCAAGCGGGAATCACTCAGCAGGAGACACCGATTCGCGCCTCTAATCTTATGATTGTTTGTCCCGAATGCGGAAAACAAACACGAGTCAAACATCGTTCTTTGGAGGACGGCAGCAGGCAGCGCATTTGCGCGAAGTGCGATGGCAGTCTCGAAAAGTAAGGAAAAGGAACTATGGCTAAGGAAGTAAAAGAGAAAAAAGCAAAAAAAGAAGAGAAAAAACAGGAACAGGTTGAGGTATCCGGAAAGGGTCCGGTTCCGCGGCTAAAGGAAAAGTTCAGAGGCGAAATCCTGCCACTGCTTTTGAATCGCGACCAGTACCCGAATGCCATGGCTGTGCCGCGACTGCAGAAAATTGTGGTGAATATGGGAGTCGGTGAAGCTTCCAGGAATATTAAAGTGCTTGACTATGCAGTCGACGAAATCGGTAAAATCACTGGACAAAAGCCTGTGATCCGTAGAGCCAAGAAAGCCATTTCATCCTTTAAACTTCGTGAAGGGATGCCGATTGGAGCTTCCGTAACTTTACGCGGCGATATGATGTATGAATTTCTCGATCGCCTGGTAAGCATTGCGCTTCCGCGTGTTCGCGATTTTAAAGGGTTGAATCCGGATGCCTTTGATGGTCGTGGGAATTACACTCTCGGCCTGAAAGATCAGCTTATTTTTCCGGAGATTGACTATACAAAAGTCGATAAGTCGAGAGGAATGAACATAACGTTCGTGACATCGGCAAGGTCAGATGAGGAAGCCAGAACATTGCTATCCCATCTGGGTATGCCTTTCAGGAAGTAGTGAGAAATCATTTATGGCAAGACTTGCGTTAAAAGTAAAAACCCGAATGAAGCCAAAATTTTCGGCACGGAAATATAACCGGTGCCCTCTGTGCGGTCGACCCCGAGCTTATTTGCGCAAATTCGATATGTGCAGAATCTGTTTCCGGAAACTGGCTTTACAGGGAGAAATTCCCGGCGTAACCAAAGCAAGCTGGTAATTTAAGTGGCCAGTGGCCAGTGACTAGTGACCAGAACACTTGCCGATCTGGACACTAATCACTAGTCACTAGTCACTAACGAACGAAGTGAGGTTAGAAATATGAGCGTGACTGATCCAATTGCGGATTATTTGATTCGAATTCGCAATGCAATTTCTGCAGGACATGACAAGGTGGATATTCCTTCTTCCAGAATGAAGGTGGAAATGACAAAGATCCTGAAGGATGAAGGATTCATTGCAAATTACAAAGTGCAGGACGATCCAATCCAGGGAAGCATTCGAATTTTTCTTAAGTATGCAGATGGAGAATCGGTGATCACCGGATTAAAACAGGTGAGCCGGCCAGGCTGCAGAATCTATGCTGTTACTGAAAAAGTTCCAAAGGTGATGGGAGGACTCGGCATTGCCATTGTCTCCACATCCAAAGGAATCATGACCGGTCAAGATACGCATAAGCAGGGAATCGGTGGCGAGGTCCTCTGCGAAATTTGGTAGGGTAAAAATATGTCTCGAATTGGCAATAAAATTATTTCGGTTCCCTCGGGAGTTCAGATCCAGATCAAGGATTCCCGCGTGGAAGTCAAAGGACCAAAGGGGCTCATTACCGTTCCTGTGAATTCACGAATCACAGTTGAAAAAGGAAATGAGGGCCTGGTTTGCAAGAGAGGATCTGAGGAAAAGTCAGATCGCGCGTTGCACGGTACAATGCGCGCGCTGGTATCCAA
Organism: Acidobacteriota bacterium; assembly: GCA_046714535.1. Taxonomy (GTDB): domain Bacteria; phylum Acidobacteriota; class HRBIN11; order JAKEFK01; family JAKEFK01; genus JAKEFK01. The sequence goes on from JBKKAT010000363.1 coordinate 1,916, forward strand.
TGCGGTCAAAGGTGTGACGGAAGGATTCAAGAAGGATTTTGAAATCGTGGGGATCGGCTATCGCGTAGCTCTCGATAAGAAAAAACTAACATTTACGGTTGGATATTCGCATCCTGTTGAAATTGAATTGCCTGAAGATCTTCAAATTACTTTCGATGAAAAGAATAAGAACAAGTTCTCGCTCCATGGCGCCGATAAACAGAAAGTTGGCCAGTACGCTGCCCATATTCGAAATGTGCGACCACCTGATCCGTACAAAGGAAAAGGAATCAAATATGCGGATGAACGCATGAAGTTGAAAGAAGGGAAGAAGAAAGCCTAAGCAGGAGTGACGTATGTCTAAGATCAAAACAAAACAAGATGCCCGGCTCAAAAGAAGCAAAAGGCTGAGAAAGAAAATTGTTGGAAATCCGGATATGCCGAGATTGTGTGTATTTCGCAGTCTGAATCATATTTATGCTCAAGCGATTGATGATAAAAGCGGCAAGACGTTGATTTCTGCATCCAGTTTGGAAGTCAAGGAAAAAGCGAAAAAGACCGGGAACCGGGAAGCAGCAAAACTGGTTGGAGAATTGATTGCTGAAAAATGCAAACAGAAAGGAATCGATGCAGTCAGATTTGACCGTAGTGGTTATTTGTACCACGGTCGTGTGAAAGCATTGGCTGAAGCGGCCCGTGCCGCCGGTCTGAAATTTTAATGAAAGAATTCAACACAGAGACACAAAGGCACAGAGAAAAAAAGATATTCTCTGTGTCTCTGTGCCTCTGTGTTAAATGTTAGGAGGCTGGGTTGGACGATAAACTTCAGGAATTTAGAGATCAAGTGGTTCATATCAACCGCGTCACAAAGGTTGTTAAAGGCGGAAAAAATCTCAATTTCAGCGCTTTGGTCGTTGTTGGCGATGGAAAAGGACGGGTTGGATATGGAAAGGGGAAAGCAAAAGAGGTTCCTCTTGCAATTGAAAAAGCTACAAAAGATGCACGAAAGAACATGATCAGCGTGCCTTTGAGCGGCCATACGATTCCGCATACCATCATCGGCCGCTACGGAGCGGGTCGTGTTTTCCTGAGACCGGCCGGTCCGGGAACCGGCGTGATTGCCGGAGGTGCGGTGCGGGCTGTGTTGGAGCTTGCGGGTATTCAGGACATTTTGACGAAGTCTCTTCGTTCCTCCAATCCATACAACGTTGTGAAAGCGACTTTTGACGGCTTAATGAGATTAAGGTCACCGGAGCAGGTGGCGGGAATTCGGGGCAAGGAGATAGCAAAATAATCATGGCCAAGAAAATAATTCGCTATCCGAAGATTCGAATTCGTCAGGTTCGCAGCGCGATTGGAAGCACGGTTAGACAAAAAGCAGTTTTACAGAGTCTGGGTTTGCGTCGAATGAATCATGAAGTGCTGAAAGATGCAAATCCGGCAATCAAAGGAATGATCAAAGCGATTCCTCACCTTCTAGAGGTGAAGGAGGAATAATTATGGAACTTCATCAATTGAAACCGGCCAAAGGGTCGACTCATAAACGGAAGAGAGTCGGCCGTGGCCCCGGATCGGGTCATGGGAAGACGGCATGCCGCGGACATAAGGGAGAAGGATCCCGCGCCGGAACCTCGCAAAAGCGTGGTTTTGAAGGCGGCCAGATGCCGTTGCATCGCCGGATTCCGAAACGAGGCTTTAATAATTCGATTTTTCGGCGTGAATACGCGGCCATCAATGTTGGCCAACTTGCTAATTTCAAGGCCGGAAGCACGATCACTCCGGAAGAATTGGTCCGTCTCGGTCTTGTAAAGAAGGCTGTGCACGGAATCAAAGTTCTTGCCGATGGAGATTTGAAGGTTTCGCTGGTAGTTCGAGCCCACAAGTTCAGTGCACGCGCGGCTAAGAAGATCAAAGCTGCGGGCGGCAGTGTGGAGGTTATTGGTGGCGCTGGTAGCAGATAGTGTAAAAAACATGATGAGCATTCCGGATCTCCGGAAGCGCATCTTCTATACGTTGGCATTGCTTGCTGTATACCGAATTGGCGCGACAATCCCGACACCGGGAGTCGATCCGCAAGCGATGGAACAATTTTTTAAAGGCGCTCAGGGTTCAGTTCTGGGATTTCTGGATCTGTTTTCCGGTGGCGCTTTCCGGCGCGTCTCGATCTTCTCGCTGGGAATCATGCCGTACATCAGCGCTTCCATTATTTTGCAGTTACTGACGGTGGTTTGGCCTTATTTGGAAAAGCTCTCCAAAGAAGGAGAACTTGGCCGGCGCAAAATTACTCAGTACACGCGATATCTGACTATTGTCCTGGCGTTGGTCCAATCTTTCGGAATTGCGCTCACACTCGAAAGTATGTCTCCCAGCGGAATGCGTCTGGTGGAAAATCCGGGCATGTCTTTTCGATTATTGACAATGATTACACTAACAACAGGTACCGCATTCTTGATGTGGCTGGGTGAGCAGATCACCGAGCGTGGAATCGGAAATGGTATTTCATTGATCATTTTTGCAGGAATTGTTGTCGCACTTCCCAGTGCAATTCTGCAAGTTATTGTGAACCTGCAAACGAAAACTATGGGACTGCTGACAATCCTCTTGCTGGCGGCATTCATGGTGGTTGTCGTAGCTGTCATTATTTACGTAGAAAGGGCTCAAAGGCGAATTCCTATTCAGTATCCAAAGCGGGTGATGGGCCGCAAAGTGGTGGGTGGCACCACCAATCATCTTCCTCTGCGGGTAAATACAGGAGGCGTGATTCCGGTAATCTTTGCATCGTCTATTCTGGCGTTTCCTCAGACGTTGAAATATTTTACCGGCAGCAAGGTTGTGGACAGCATCGTTACACAACTTTCCTACGGGATGCCGTTGTATAACTTGATGTACGTCGCACTGATTATTTTCTTCTGCTATTTTTACACTGCCATTGTTTTCAATCCAACAAACGTGGCAGAGGAAATCAAAAAGCATGGTGGATACGTACCCGGATATCGACCTGGTAAAAGGACTGCTGATTTTATCGAGCGAATCCTGACTCGAATCACTCTTGTGGGAGCGCTTTATCTTGCATTAATTGCAATTTTGCCCGAATTTTTAACGCAGGGATTCAAGGTGGAGCCGATTCCCTGGATCGGGCCCAAACTGAATGACATTTTGCCTCAGTGGATTACACGTGGCATAAACGTGCCTTTCTATTTCGGTGGCACTTCTTTGTTGATCGTTGTCGGTGTTGGAATGGATACTCTGCAACAGATCGAAAGCCAGCTGATCATGAGGCACTACGAAGGTTTTGTAAAGAAAGGAAGAATTCGTGGGAGAAGGGGCTAATCCTGGATCTTTGGAAATATGAATTCGATTCCGGTAATCATTTTTCTAGGGGCACCCGGAGCCGGGAAGGGTACGCAAGCCGCGTATCTTTCCAAGCTGAAAGGGATACCGAAAATTTCGACGGGAGATATGCTTCGTTCTGCCGTTCAAGATGATTCGCCGCTGGGCCGGAAGGTTCAGGCGATCATGAAGGAAGGCGGACTTGTGGATGACGAGACAATGTTGAACTTGATTCTGGAACGGATAGCCAAGCAGGATTGCAAGGAAGGATTTATTCTGGATGGCTATCCGAGAAACCGGAAGCAAGCTGCTCAATTGGAGGAAATGCTTCCGAAGGGTATGCGAAAGGTTGTGATCAATATTCAGGTGTCGGAGGATGAAGTGGTGAAGCGGATAGCCGGTCGCAGAACTTGTCCGAAATGCGGGAATGTCTATAACATTTATTTCCATCCGCCGAAGGACAATGAAAAGTGCGATCTGGACGGATCTTCGCTTGTTCTCCGCGCGGATGACTCGGAGCAAGTAGTGAGGAGACGGATTAATACCTATAAGAAGGAAACATTGCCTTTGATCGATTACTACAAGAAGAAGGGCGTATTGACGGCAATCAACGGCGTTCATCAAGAGGAGTTAGTCGCTGATAAAATAGAAGAAGCAATGAATTAGAAGGAAATGGTACATATTAAATCATTAGAAGACGTGGAGAAGATCCGGAAAGCGAGCCAGATTGTTGGCAGGACGCTGCAATTGCTGGCACAGTATGTTCAGCCCGGAATTTCCACGCTGGAACTGGATTCGGTTGCGGAATCGGAAATTCTTAAAACGGGAGCCCGTCCGGCTTTCAAAGGCTACCGTGGTTTTCCGAGGACTTTGTGCGTTTCGATCAACGAAGAGATTGTTCATGGGATTCCGTCAAAACGGAAATTAAAGGATGGTGACATTGTGAGTCTGGATCTGGGAGCGATCTGGGATGGTTTCTACGGCGATGCAGCAAAAACTTTCGCGGTAGGAACGATCAGCAAAGAAGCTCAGAATTTGATCGATGTCACAAGAGAGTCATTGAAAATTGCGATCGAGCAGGCACAACAGGGAAATCGGATTGGTGATATCGGATTTGCCGTTCAGAAGTATGTTGAAGGACATGGTTATTCTGTAGTGCGTGAATTTGTGGGTCATGGAATCGGCAGGAATCTGCATGAGGATCCGCAAATTCCGAACTATGGCAAACCTGGACAGGGTCCGCGAATCAAACCCGGAATGGTCTTTGCAATCGAGCCGATGGTTTGTCAGGGAGGTCCGGAAGTCGAGATTCTCGAAGACAACTGGACCGCAATCACTCGCGATCGGTCGTTGGCAGCTCATTTTGAGCACTCGCTTGCGATTACGGAAGATGGTCCCGTGGTTCTGTCGGAGATTACTGAAGTAGAACCGGTTTTTGTCACCGCAGAGGTCGCGGAGCGCGCGGAGAACTGATGCTCTATTCTCTGTGTTCTCAGCGTTCTCTGAGGTAAAACTAAGGAGTTTATGCCGAAAGAAGAAGCAATAGAAGTTACAGGAACGGTAACTGAAACATTGCCCAATGCAATGTTCAGAGTTCGTCTGGATGGCAAGGAACATATTGTCCTCGCTCATATTTCAGGCAAGATGAGAAAGAATTTTATCCGGATTCTGCCGGGAGATAAGGTAAAAGTGGAACTAACACCTTATGATTTGACCCGCGGGCGGATAACTTATCGATTTAAGTGAAAAAGTTATGAAGATCAGAGCATCCGTAAAACGTATTTGTGATAAATGCAAAATCATTATTCGTCGTGGAAGGATTCGAGTGATTTGCGAGAATCCCAAGCACAAACAGAGGCAGGGATAAATGAATTTGAGATTGCAGATCCTAGATTGCAGATTGAACCGCCTTCAGCGGAAAAAATCTGAAATCTGCAATCTGAAATCTGAGATAGGAGAATTATGGCACGTATAGCTGGTATTGATTTACCGCCGAACAAAAGAATAGAAATTGGTCTGACCTACATTTTTGGCATCGGAAGAACGAGAGCAAGATCACTCTTGGCAAAAGCTCAGGTTTCGGAAGGTGTAAAAGTCCGGGATCTGACGGAAGAACAGGTCAGCAATATCCGTAAAGTCATCGATCAAGAGGGCCGTGTAGAGGGGGATCTGAAAAAGGAAATATCGATGAACATCAAACGGTTGATGGATATAGGATGCTATCGTGG
>JBKKAT010000364.1:0-4208 GCA_046714535.1 Acidobacteriota bacterium
CTTTTAAAGGCCAGGGCAATCAAGCGAAGGAATTTTCAAGCGCCGGAACTCTAACAATCAGATGAGTCTGTGCAGTCGTGGCGGCCCGTGTCCAACACAAACCTCAATTCTTGGAGGAATGGAAAAATGCATCGTGTAATTTTTCTCTTTTTTTTCTTGCTCTTTTATTCTGTTACCCAGGCGCAGGACATAACCGTGACCAAAAAAGTCCTGGGATCTCCAGGAGCAAATTTGTTCTACGAGAATCCGTCGTTAGCGTTAAATACGAAAACAGGCACAGTTCTCGTTGTTTGGGAAAGACATGCTGGAAACCACCCGGATCACTCGACGGTGTTACGGAAAATCAGCCCGCGGGGAAGATTGAAGGGGCCTATCGAAACGATAAAAGACGGAACGAATACCTATGATCCGCAAATTCTTTACAATTCTAATGAAAACGAGTTTGTCTTAGTATTCGCGGATGAGTTTGAGAACCCTGTTCATACGATATTTATTCAGAAATTAAACACAAAAGGCAGAATTAAAGGACTCCCTGTTCAAATTTCAACAGACAGCGGCAGCAGTTTTGTGAATCAGCATCCTTTTGCGGCATTTGACCGTGCCACGAATCGATATGTGATTGTCTGGACAAGGAATTCAACTGCTCCCGAGGGTGCTCCAGACGAAGGCATTTATGCTGCAGTGCTCGATGAAAATCTGTTAACCATAGCAGGACCCTCTTTGATTCATCCGGTGATTGCGGATGATCAGAATCCGCAAGTAAGGGATTTAGCGATTCATCCATCCGGTAAAGCGCTTGTTGCTTTTACAGAATCAGTGGATGGAGTACAGCATCACTATTATGTTGCAGCTATCGATCAGGATTTAACGAATCTAAATGTGAAAAGAGTCACTAAGACCCCTGTCATATCAGTCCGGGTGGATGCCAGTTTTGCTTCTTTGTCTTCATCTTTTTTCCTATATTTTGTTGACTCGAGTAGGATTCGAAAAAGAAAAATCGATGAGCTTGGCAAGCCCGCAGGAGCTATTTCCAGTGCTTTTGGATCGACGTTAAAGAAAAAACAACTTTTTGTTCCTCGATTTGTAGCCGTCGAAGGGTCGTCTGGAGCAACACAGGGGCTGCTTGCTGCGATCGAGGATCCATCACAAGCTGCAGGCAACGGCAGAATATGGGTTCAAAGGATCGCCGCAAATGGCAAACCGATAGGACCCCCATCCGAAGTGGATTCCGGATTTATTAGCGCATCCGAGTTGAAAGCTGTGATGCTTCCCTCCACGGCAAATGAGTTGCGATTCTCTATAGTTTACAAAAATGGATTTCAGCGAACGCTGCCCCCGCAAGGAGAGTTTTCAGAACTAATTCACCTGAAACTAGCGGTGCCTGTGCCTTAAATCGAACATCACCGCAGCAAGAATCAAAAGCACCGCAAAAGAACAGACCGCTCCCTGAACAAAAGCCCGCGGAAAGTATACTTTTTCGATGTGATGCTTTCCCTTCGGAACATAAATTGCGGAGTAGATGGCATTCGCGTTTTTCAAAGGCACCTCTTGAGCGTTCAGTAAAACCTTCCAACCCGGATAGTGCACATCGGTAAAAACCAGATAACCGTCGCATCCGGTCTCCACAACATACTTGCGTTTCTGCTTGTTATGCTCCCGTTGGAGAATCCGAAATGAGGAACAATCGCCCTCCGGCTCCATTCCTTCTCTCGCAAGAATTACGGATTCCCTGGGATTGTGCTCCGGCTTTGTCATCAGTTGCAAAGCCTCCTGAAAAGACTTCGCAACCACGGATCGTGACACGAAGGTGAGCGGACCTATTGCGTTTTTGTTCGCGTAAAGGTACAGAGGTTCGCCATGAAGACTCAGTATTTTTGTTATGAGAAAAACCGATTCGTCATTCAACATTTCATCGTTGAGAATGAGAGTGACTCCTGACGCCGACAATATCTTTAACCTCTGGTGCCAGGGCAAAGATTCCAACACCAGTCTCATGTAATTCAGTTCAACGAGAGAAGAACCGTCCAGATCATCATGAAAAATAACCGGAATTTCATACTTTGAAGGAAGGTAGCTTACGAGCATTTCCTGACGAACCCAGAATCGCCAAAAAACATCTTCTGACGGAGTTTGCAGGCGGGAGAGATCAATCTTACTGGAACGATAGAGTTTTCCGTTATCGATTTTCTCTTTCACGAGCGTGGCCAATTTGGGCGTGCTGGTGAGCATTTCTGCGGGTGCTGACATGCTGATGGAAATTCCAGCCACAAACAAATCCAGAAGCAAAATTACCGCAACCGCCCAGTGCGTCCCTCGATACTTATTTGCATAGGAGATGCAGATACAAATCAGAGTCCAGATATAAAAACAATGTAGGACCGCATTCATCAATCCTCTTTTCATTTCCGGGTTCAGTGTTCGCTCGAAGAATGTTTGGCCGATCGAGTCCGCCCAAAACACCGTAGACATTACGGAGAACAGCAGAAGGATTTCGATTGCCCAAAAACCAAATGTCACGTTTTTCGAAATCTTGTTTTCACGGGAAAAAAGAATTTCCGACCCGATGGCTGCAAGCACACTCAAGGGAAAGACAACGATGGACAACAGTTTCACCGGAAAGCGGAACGGTGATCGCAGAGACAGGACATCAAACATCCAGGATAGGCCCGGAAGATGACGCCCTAGCGCAAAAAGAATGCAGACGAGCGTCAAAAAAAAGAGAAAAAGTCGTAAGGTTCGCGGGAAGTGCGTTCTCTTTTGATCCGAGAGCGCTCCCATAGTCGCAAGGACGAGACTCGTGAGACCGAAATAGACGCTCAGGATAAAGGGAAGTTCCCCTTCCAGTTTTTGTCCCCAAAAGGATGTTGCAGATAAGGAATCGAATTTCCCCATCATCCCGGGAAAAATAAATTCGAATATGCGAAAAGGATGCAGAGACCACGCGGTGGAGGAATCAAACCCGAACCCTGTCGCTCGAACCGTATACCGGCTGAGTTCGAGGGCGGGAAGAATTTGAATCGCGCAGAGTGCAATTGTGAAGAAGGCTAAAACGGCCCATCTCAGGATGATCTTGCGGAGACCAACCGGATAGCCAAACAAACAACTCCACGCGAGCAAAAAAACAAATGTGAGAATCGTGAATTCCGGCGCACCGGCCAGGATCTGCAAGGAGGCTGCAAGAAGAGAGCAGAGCCACCATTTCCTTTTTCCGTTTTGGAGATACTGGTGCCAGAAACAAAACAAAACCGGCAGGTACGCTAACGCGATGAGCCAGTTTAAAAGGTTGATTGTGGATAGCATATAACCGGAAAAACCGTAGATTACCGCCGCAATAAAGCTTGATGGCTGACGGAGAGACAACTTTCTGCAAAAAATGTAAACAGCCAGCATGGCCATGAGATGATGCAAAAGGATTTCGATCGTAAGCGCGGTCGGACCTTTGAAAAGCAAATAGAGTAAATTGGAAGGGTAAAGAGCCATGTTGTTGGGATTTCCCAGCAACGGTTTTCCCCCCTGCATATAGGGATCCCAGAGGGGCATTTCAAAGTTTGATAAATATTCTGCGATCAATTCTCTTTTCGGCAGGAAGTGCGAATGAAGATCGCGAAAGTAGAAAACTTCTCCCAGGAAAACAAGTTTGAAGAAGAAAAGCAGCTCGATGATCAGGAGAATCCAAACCGGTTTCTCACGAAGTGGCGAGGAATTCATTCGCTACATGATACCGATTTTTAACGCAAAGGCGCAGAGGCGCAGCGCGGCCTTTGGCCCCAGCCAAAAAAGAGAAAGCGAAGAATTGAACCGGATCAGCTTGCGGTGGCACGAACCGCAGAGTCACTGCTCTCCACATGAAACTCGATTTGCTTCAGTTTGAGAGTTTTCTGAAGAAGTCCGGAACGCTCCATCGCCGCGCGAAGCGGAATGAGGGCCGGTTCTTCTGCGTAAATGGAAACCGAGAGATGCTTCGGACGTTCCTTCCTGGCGACAATCTGGCTGATTACTTGATTGTGCTGACGATCCATCCCATCGACCACACGCAAAATTCCGGTTAAGAATTTTACGACCCTGCGCTCTTTTCTGCTGAGCTGAGCAAGGTAGTTATGTTTCTTTTTCGGTTTTTTACCACGGTGATAAGCAATCGTGGAGGCGATCATATCGATTTCGTGAGGCTGGAACCCGATCAAGTTCGCATGGTGAATAATGTACCAGCC
>JBKKAT010000365.1:0-3455 GCA_046714535.1 Acidobacteriota bacterium
AGACCGGAATTCTGAAACCGGAAGTAACATCCAGTCTAGCAAAGGGGGCGACTGCTCCTCGTGAGCTTGTTTCGCTGCTGTTTCGTGCTCTGGTTCTCGAAATCTGGTGCCGGGAAATGCAGAGTTACCATATGTAAATGCGGGTGATGAGATTTGCGATTTCTGTTTAATCCACTGGCAACTTCATTTTTTGCAGGAAGGTGCGGTAGCGCGGATCTTTTTCAATATTGCGCAGCAGCGGATTGCCTTTCGTATAGGTCAGGCCGCTGTCGCGCTGCTTGTAGGCGCGTTCGAGCCACTCGAAGGCTTTGTCTGTCTCGCCACGATAGGCGTAAATCTCCGCAATCTGGAAGGCTGCATCATTCTGAAATTCTTTGATGTAATCTGCCAGTGCAGCATCAGCCTCCTTCTTCCTTCCTGCAGCATGATAGGCAAGCGCAAGTCCCTGTCCGCGCCCCCACGGCTCGGTCTCCTTTTGTATTTCGGCAACCGCTTCTTCTGTCTTGGATTGCGCGAGATAAATCGTGCCTAAGTTATAGTGCGCACCCCGATACTGCGGGTTCAGTTCCAGAGCCTTCCGGATCGCTGCTTCCCCCTCTTCCCATTGTCCGGCATAGTAGGTGATTTGAGCCAGATTATTGTGTGCTGACGCCCGCAGGGGATCGAGCTCAATGGCGCGACGGCTCAGTGTAATCGCCTCCTCAAAGCGGCCAAGCGTTGACGCCAGCACTGCTGCACGTCTTACGACCTCGGCATTTGTCGGCTCCAGTTCGAGCGCCTTCTTGAAAGCTGCATCTGCGCCGGTCCAGTCCCAATCGTAGTTCGTCTTGATCCAACCCATTGCTGCATGAGCTTCGGCCAGGTTTGGATCCAGTTCCAGTGCCTTTTCCGCTGCCTTTCGCGCGTCTGCGTAGCCTTCCTCTACCGGCACGTAGCCAGTATTTGCCTGACGGCTGTGGACCTGCGACACGCCAACCCAGGCACGTGCATAATTCGGATCGATCCGCAGTGCCTGCTCAAAATAGCCAATCGCCTTCTCCAGATCTTCCTTGCTTTGCCGATCATAGAAGTAGCGCCCCTGCAGGTACGCGTTGTAGGCTTCGGGATTCGTTTGCTGCACTTTGGGGGCTTGTCCGCCTTCGAGCGCCACCTTCAGCGCTCCTGCCACGGAGTTCGCAATGTCCTCCTGTAGCGCAAAGATGTTTTCCATTTGACGGTCGTAGGTTTGCGACCAGAGGTGTGAATCGGTTGACACTTCGATCAACTGCGCCGTGATCCGCAACTGGTTTCCCGCTTTACGGACGCTTCCTTCCAGCACATGCGATACGCTTAACTTTTGGGCGATTGTTTTGAGGTCTGTCTTTGTTCCCTTAAACGAAAACGCAGAAGTGCGGGACGTAACCTGCAGCTTCGGATTTCTGGACAGCACGTTGAGCAGCTCTTCGCTCAATCCGTCAGAGAAGTAATCCTGTTCCTTATCTGCGCTCATGTTTGTGAACGGCAGGACAGCAATTGCGGTCTTGCCGGTTGGTACGGCAGCAGGCTTATTTGTTTTGCGCGTTAAGTAGAACGTTGTTGCTGCTAGCAGTATTGCAACAATAGCAGCGATTAGGATCTTTATTCTTGTGGGGCGGGCGTCCCTGCCCGCAACAGTAGCCGCGGACACGGAGGCCCGCGCCACAGAACCAAGGGATGTATCCCGCTTCAACCGCTGCAGATCGGTTCGCATCTCTGCTGCACTCTGATACCGCAGATTGCGATCCTTTTCCAGAGCTTTATATATGATGCGTTCCAACTCGGCGGGTACTTTCGAATTCAATCGTACCGGTGCAGCCGGTTCTTGAGTAAAGATCGCTTCCAGCATTTCGCCCGTAGTTTGTCCGCCAAATGGTAATTGTCCGGTTGCCATTTCGTACAGCACTACTCCAAACGAAAACAGATCGGTGCGGGAATCGAGTTCCTTTCCTCGCGCTTGTTCGGGTGACATGTACGCAACCGTTCCCATAGTGGCTCCCGTTTTTGTCAGATGTTGCGGTGTGCTGGCTGTCGGCATTTCTGTATCTGTGGATTCAATCCCGGTGTGTTTGGCTAAACCGAAATCGAGCAGCTTTGCCTGTCCGCGTTCGGTAACAAAAATATTTGCCGGTTTGATATCGCGGTGAATGATGTGTTTCGCGTGCGCCGCATCCAACGCATCGGCTAACTGGGCGCCAGTCTCCAGTACTTGATCGATTTCCATCGGACTTTTGCTGATGATGTGTTTCAGCGTTTTGCCTTCCATCAATTCCATTGCGATGAACGGACGTCCATCGTGTTCACCGATTTCGTGGATCGTGCAGATGTTTGGATGGTTTAATGCCGATGCTGATTTTGCCTCACGTTTAAACCGTTCGAGCGCTTCCTTTGTTGCAATCAGATCATCAGGCAAAAATTTCAATGCAACGCGGCGTTCAAGATTCACATCCTCCGCTTCATACACGACACCCATCCCGCCGCCACCGAGCTTGTTCAGAATGCGATAGTGCGAGATTGCTTCGCCGATCATTCCTGAGATTTTAACTCAAAGATGGCCGATTCCGGCGTCAATTCCGGCTTATCCTGCATCCCAATCCGTCGCACCCAACAACAGTGCTCCCATCAGCGCAATCGAGCAGACGGTTATAGCGGGAGGAAGATGCGGACCTCTGTTATACAAAGTCAATTTTCAACATCTTCTGCCGGTGAAAACATTCCATGAATCCCGTTTTGCTGCAAGCTTGTTGGCACAGATTTGGCACAAAATCAGGAAGCTCTCGAGGAGAAAGCGGAGAGGGTGGGATTCGAAGACACGAAAATCAAGGAAGTTGAAGAAATCCTAGGATTAAGACGTTCATTTTCACTACCTGGCAACTAGTTTTGATTCAATCAGTGTGCGGTAGATTGCCGTTGCGGCAATTTGATTCCCCAGTTTATTAGGATGAAGCCAGTCATCTGGCGCAACCTTAAGCTCGACAGGTTTTCGTTCGGCAAGAAAGGGAAGCAGATCAAGTACTGTGAATCCATTCCGTTTCGCTTCATCCATCACTTGATGGTGAATCCTGGCGCACGGATAATTTCTGAAAGAGGCTTGAGGATCTTTGTCGAATACCGGGAAAATAGCTAACAAGACAGGGAAATGATTCGTTTTTGAGATCTCTCTAAGTTCGCGAAATGAGTCACAAACAATACGCCAATTCTCTGGATCATCATGTATATTCGAATAGAAATCAAAGGAGGGGACCCTCGGAGAAATAAGCCGACTTATCTTTATATTCAACCACTTCAAGGCTAGAAACGGCCCTGAATCCACACTGAAGAAATCATAGATGGAACCGGAAGAACTCGGGTCGTTTAGAACATACGCCACAATGACAAGATCCGGTTTCATCATGGAACCGAACTCTTTGAAAAGCGCAACTTCTTGCTCCGTTGAATAC
>JBKKAT010000366.1:0-4559 GCA_046714535.1 Acidobacteriota bacterium
ATTGGTGCTGCAAGCAAATCCACTCGAAGATATTCACAACACAAGTAAGATCGAATGGGTGATCAAAAACGGCGAAGTGTACAATGCAGAATCCATGAAACAAGAGTGGCCGAAACAAACGGAACCCCCAAAATTTTTCTGGCAAACGGAGGAGTAGGGAGCGCCGACTTTAACCCTAACGTTGCAGTTAAAACACGTCGCGAGGAGCGCCGGCTTTAAAGTCGGCGCTCATTTATTCCCGCGCCGGCAATGTAACATTAGGACTATTGCCGGGTTTGCATTTGTGTCAGCTTCTGTTCTCCGCCCCACTGTCTTCAGCGCCTTTTGCAGTCAGATAGAATAGTCAAAGCGGGATGTTGCGGCCGAATTGGGAACGGAACCCTGCGTGATGATAGATGAGACGATTCCTCTTCCTTCTTCTTTTAGCAATCCTGATCCGGTTATTGATGTTGCCTTATGCCAGCACAACGGAGGCGGACGCAGTTTCGCGGATCTTCGTAGCCTGGCAGTGGCTCGAAAATCCCTATTTCATCAGTTACAGCGGATGGGGCCCACTGCACTTTTACTTGCTGGCAGGCGCTCTTTTCCTCTGGTTTGATCCGGTCTATTCGCCCATCATTCTGCATATCCTGTTTTCAGTTTTCACAGCCGTTCCGTTATGGATGTTTGTTCGCAGGGAGTGGGACGATTCTGCTGCGCTTTTTGTTGCCGTTCTCTATCTCTTCTATCCGATAGCTTTCCGTTTCAGCTTTATGGCGATCTCTGAAATACCCTTCACGTTCTTTGTTGCTTTAACGATGTTGTTTCTATCAAAGGCGCGAACCGGGATGAACAAAAAGCATGCGTTGCTTGCCGGACTTTCAATCACTCTGGCAGCCGCGCTTCGTTATGAAGCATATGTTTTGATTCCACTTTTCGCTCTTGTGCTTTGGAGAAGATGGGACTTGCTTGCCATGTATCTGGTCGTAGCTTCTATATTTCCAGTTCTCTCCATTGTCAGCAATGTATTGGACAGTCAGGATCCGTTAGCCGGCGTAGCCGTTGCAAGGAAATGGCAAGTTGATGTTGCGGGGATTAACGAAAATCTGAGCGGAATCGAAATCCTTCGGCGCTTAATCTATTTTCCAAGCAGCGTATTTTTTGGTTTGACACCACCCGTCTTTTTGCTGTGCATGGTAGGAATCGCGCAGGTGTGGAAAAGCCAAAAGGAAAAGCTCGTATGGCTCATTCCATTTCTTGGGCTCCTGCTCGTTTTCATCATCCAGTGCGCTCAGGGACACGCTTTGATGCGAACACGATACAGTATCGTCTTAGGTCTGCTGTTGCTTCCTTTTTCAGGTCAACCGATCTCAACAATTCGTGACAAACGGAAAGCGCTTTCCGTGGCCGAACTCACATTGTTACTGATTCTGCCATTTTCCTATTCCAGAGTGATTCTTGCGCGCGTTGCCGGTCTCTCTTTTCCAAACCCTTTTCCGCCGGACATGGAAATCATCCCGAAAGTCGAGAATGCGCCTAAAGAGATTGTACGAATCGTTCAGGACAACCTGAAAGCATCCGATGGATTGATTATCGATTTTTTTGGATCCGGCTTCTATGGATGGAAAGACACTTACTACGTTGCTTTGATGGGCAGGGTTCATCCGGACCGAATCCATTTGCTGCCGGGTGGACGATATGAGCAACTGGAAAAGAACCGGATCGCAGCAACTCTAAAAATGCATCCGTCCGGGATCTTGTTACATTCGAATCAATCGAGGTTCCTGCAGCTCCGCGACTCCACAATGCAAATCGAAAATCTCCCCGTGATTTTAGATGTGAAACCGATCCAGTCGGTCCGGAGTATTACGATCTATCGTTACGCTGCCCGAAAACAATGATCCTATGTAACCCGAGGCACAGTTTTTCCCGAAAGGATGTCTTGAATTTGCCGTTGCGCAACCGGCTGAGATTGTATCGGCCCGATGTGTGGTATTTGTTTGGTCGCCGCGCGCCACAAAACGGTCAGGGTAAACGAAACAGGCGAAGCAAGAAAACTTTTTCGCAAATTAAGAAAGGAATCGCGGAGATCTCTTTCGAAAGTGTGCGAGCTGACCGATCTGCATAGAATTCCCTTTCCCTTCAAGTATTGAACTGCCTGGCGATGTTTTTCGTACACATTCTTTACACTCTCGCGCAAGAAACCTGCTTGAGTGAGCCAAGAGAGGGCATGGCAGCGCCTTCAGCAAGTGGGCCTGATGTTAACCCACCACGATTTCCTCCAAAAATGGAAACCAAATCAAATGTGATTTTTGGTGGAATGGTTTCTGTTTTAAATACCGAACCGTAGATCTGTTCTTGCTCGTTCACAAAGGGGATGACGACCGCAGGCGGCGCTATATTCACGATTAAAGGAACGTCACTCACTTGAGTAAAGCCCAGCGCTTTAAAATCTTCTGAGAGTTTTGTCATTTCACCCGGAATGACATTTGTTGTCGAACGCCGTATCACAACATCCTTCGGAAGATTCGCGTGAATGACAAAACCACAGAATAGGATCAACGCTGAGATTCCTGCTAATATCATGATCAAGTAGGAAATCGCACCCAGTTCTCTGAGAAAATCGGGTGGATTAAAAATCATCCATCCGATGGCAACACCGATGATGATAGGGAGGTACTTCCAGACACTTTCATTCTCGGCCATAGGCCGTATTATAATAGATGAAATTCAGGGGAGGTTATGTACATCCTGCGATATATCGTTCCGGTTATTCTTTTGCTCATTGCGAGTCCGCTTCTTGCGTCCGATCTCTGGAAACAGCTCGTTCACTCCTCCGAATTGGATTTCGCGCAATGGCTTCAATCCCGGGTCGATATTCGCGCGAAGGCGCTCGCAGCCGTTCAAGAAGTTCAAATGATTGCGATGGAAGATGGCACGCGATTGCGCACTTCCATTTACCGTCCCAATTCGTCAGGGCTGTATCCGACCATACTTGTACGCACGCCTTACAATCGCTTGATAGGCGGTCAAGATCAGTTTGGTTACAGAGGGATTGCCGACTACTACAATCCGAAAGGTTATGCGGTGATCATCCAAACCATTCGAGGAAAGTTCGAATCCGAAGGAACGTACAAATTGCTCTCTGCAGGCGAAATTGATGATGGTTTTGCCACAGTCGAATGGATCTCTCAGCAGAGCTGGTCAAACGGCAAAGTCGCCACGTTGGGAGTTTCCCATGATGGATTTACTGCGTTAGCGGCAGGGATTCGCCGGCCTTCCGCTCTCAAAGTGGTGATCGCAGGAGGAGCTCCCGGTGATTTTCGAACGGACGCATTTTTCACGAATGGCACAATGTCTACGAGTTTACTCGACTACATCGCATTCATAGAAAAAGACCTTGGGCCGGTTTATGATCCGCTATTTTACGACAACTATCTGAGCAAACTTTTACATGAACCGCGCCTGAAACAACATGACAATATAGTTGAACAAGTTCAGTTACGTTTATGGGACGAGCTGATTCCCAAGCTCAACAAACCCTCTTCCGTTTATTGGAAACAACGCAGAATTCGCGACCGCTTAACTCAAATTCAAGTTCCCGTTGTCCATATTGCAGGCTTATTCGGTGATGGTGACATGCCGGATACTGTAAAGAACTATCTTGCGATGACGGCCGATCCGGAAATCGCAAATCAGCAACGTTTGATTCTTGGCTGGTGGCCGCATGAAGGCAGCGGACCTTACGGGGATGCTTCGAATGTTACTCCATACCTGTTGAACAGAATCAACGCCTATTTGGATTTCTATTTGCAAGATAAGCCTTCTTCCTTATTAGAGGAGAAGCGTGTTCAAATGTTCTCGAAAGGACAGGAAAAGTGGATCACTTCCACCGACTATCCCGTTGCGAAAACCAAAAGCACCGAACTTTTTCTTTCACCGAACGGAAAACTTTCAAAAACCACAGGAGCGAGTTCAGGTTCGGACAGTTATCTTTGTGATCCCGAAGTCGTACCCACAATTATCACAGACCCGGTCGTCGATGATGGACCAGATCAGCTTGTCTACTTGAGTGATCCTCTAACAAAATCTTTGAATCTGCTGGGCGACGCGAACTTGCGGCTGTTTGTTTCAAGCGATACCAAAGATGCCGATTTCTTGTTCTTTTTGTTCAAGCGAACCTCTTCCGGACAGGATGAAGTACTTTCTTCCTTGTTCGGTGCAGTGCAAGCTCGATACCGGAACGGGAGTTACAACAAACCCGTTTTATTGAATCCGGGTGAAATCTACGAATTGAATTTACCGATCACAGCCGTTTCAGAAGGTGTGAAGAACGGAGAAAGGATCGGCATCGTGATTCTCAGCAACCTCAATCCGGCTGTTGTGCGAAATGCAAACACGGGAAAGAAAATCGGTAAAGATAAGTCCTTTCAAAAAGCAAACATCCGGATCTATCGCGGCGGAGATTCTGCTTCGGTTTTAACACTGACAGTCAGATAGAAACGCGCGCGTCCTTCGTGAAAAACTTATTCTTTCTTATCGAATTTCAGTGAAGCGGAATTGATGCAGTAACGTAAACC
>JBKKAT010000367.1:0-4222 GCA_046714535.1 Acidobacteriota bacterium
ACGGCCCAGCGGATTGCAGGCTCCGTACGTTACAGGAATTGCGTACGCTTGCCTCCATGGATTACCACTTTACAGGAGCTGATTGATTCTGCGGCTTTTGTAGATACCGCAGCCGATGGGACATACATCCCTTTCCAGGAAGTATTCGTTCCGTTTTTGCAGGTTGCGCACAAGAAGTTGCAAAAAGAACTTCCCGCATGCTTTGACTTCATCACGCCGGCAGCGCTTGAATCACTCGATCGAACGCTACTACAGAAGATATCGTTTATTTGTTCGCGACCATTCGCGCTCCAGTTAAATGTCGCCCGCTTGCTCGAAGCCTTGCAAGGCGACACCGCGAAGCAACGGTATGACTACTTTATTAGACACAAGGGAACGCCCTCGGGCTTGCTCGATTTCTTTTGCGAGTATCCTGTGGCTGCAAGGCTCGTTGCGATGCAGGTGGACCAATGGATCGATTCGACGGGCGAGTTCCTGCAGCGGCTATCCGACGATTGGAAGGAAATAGTTTCCCATTTTGCAAACGGAGAAAATCCGGGCAGAGTCGTGGCAATTGCCGACCACCTTTCCGACTCGCATTGTGAAGGTCGAACCACTAAACAGCTCACATTCGCCTCAGGTCTGCGACTTCTTTATAAACCGAAAAATCTCACGATCGATCAGGCGTTTCAAGATTTTTTGCACTGGATCAACAGCAAACAGCGTTTCCTTCCGCTAAAAACTTTTTCACTATTGAACAAAATTTCTTACGGATGGGTTGAGTTTTTGAGTGTTAGCGCCTGTGAGGATTCACAGCAGATTGAAAACTATTTCGAGCGGGCCGGCATGCTTCTTTGCATTCTTCATGTGCTCGGCGCAACAGACTGTCATAGTGAGAATTTATTTGCTTGCGGTGAGTATCCGGTACTCGTTGATTTGGAGACGCTTCTTGAAGTTTGTTCTGCGCCAGATAGAGGAGCACACTCGAATGCGGATGAAGTTGCGCAGGAAATGTTGAGAATGTCCCTGCAAGATACGGGCATGCTGCCAAAATGGATATTCGCGAACGCCGGCGCAGAGGGCGCCGACTTAAGTGGATTGTCGGGCGGAAAAGAACAGAAATTGCCGTACCGCGTTCCGCGATGGGTCGAAACCCAAACGGATGGAATGCGTCTTGAGTTCAATTATCTCACCGTGAGCACCGGTCCGGACCGTCCGGTGTTAACGGGCAGTGAAAAGTTAGTGGAGCATGGTTTCGAGCAAATGTACCTTTTCCTGCTCGAATCGAAGGACGTTCTTAAAATAAGTGAAACATTCCGCCGGTTATTTGCGGGAGAAGTTCGTTACTTAAATAGATCCACTGCCGAATACGCTTTAATCCTTCAAAAGTCGATGGATCCCAATTTTTTGAAAGATGGAATCGATAGGAGTATTCACCTGGAACTGTTGTGCCGCAACGTTTTTCTTCGCGATCGCGAATCATTGTGGGGATTGCTAAAAGCCGAGCGGCAGGCGCTGGAGCGTATGGACATTCCGTATTTCACCGCGCGGGCCACAGAAACTTTCCTGAAGAGTGAAAGAAATGAGATTCTTTCTGATTTCACGTTAATTTCCTCACGGGATCGAGTGCTTTACAGGCTTTCGGCTTTGAATGAGGAAACGATGAAAAAACAAATCCTCTTTATGCGCGCGTGTATTTCGATGCGTAGCGCGCGCAGTTCCGTGGTCACGGAACGTACTTCGGAAGGAATGGACGTGCCTTTGCTGACGAAAGAAGATCTCATGCGGGCTGCGATGATCATTGGCGAAAGCTTGAAAGACCGGGCAATCCATTCGGTGGATGGAAGCGTTAGTTGGATCGGCGCCGAGTATGACACCAATTCAAAACAGTTCAGCATTGTTCCGGTTCGCGACACCTTTTATAGTGGAAAAACAGGAATTGCGCTTTTTCTCGCAGCGCTCGAAAGATTTGTTCCGAATCAGGGATTTGCGCAGCTGGCTCTCGGTGCTGTTCAAACGTTACGCAGATTTTTTCGCGGAGAGAACGCTCGACTCCAGGCGCGCTTCATGGGATTGGGCGCAATGAGCGGCATTGGATCGATCAGTTGGTCCCTTTTGCAAATTGGAAACCTTTTGTTGAAACAGGACTTGATCCAGGATGCTGCGGCAATCGGATCGTTGATCACACAGGATTTAATCAGGAAGGACCGGGAACTTGATTTGATCTCGGGAAGCGCAGGGGCCATCCTCTGTCTTCTTGCGCTGGACGATGCTTTTCCAGAATCCGGTTCTCGGGATCGAGCCGATCAATGCGGCATCCATCTTCTGGCGCAAAGCATTCAAAATGGATCGCAAATTCGTTCGTGGCAAAACCTTCGCGGTGAAACATTGACTGGTTTTTCCCATGGCGCGGCCGGTTATGGCTACGCTTTGTTATGCTTGTTCCAAAGAACAAGAAAAGATGAATATCGGGAAGCTGCGCTTCAAGCTTTCGGTTATGAACGATCTCTTTTCAGCAGGGATCAGCGAAACTGGCCCGATTTACGCGTTGACCGTGGTGGCAGTAGAGGTCCTCGATTTATGACCGGTTGGTGTCACGGAGCTCCGGGGATCGTATTGAGTCGCGTTGGATCGCTTTCAGAATTCGACAGTAGCGAAATCCGGGAGGAAATTGAAACAGGATTGGATACGACCCTTCGTGCAGGCATCCATTTTCAGGATGATATATGCTGTGGTAACTTCAGCAGGATTGAAACGCTTCTCATTGCCTCGAATCGTTTGAACCGGGCAGAGTTGAAAATGGCAGCACTTCATCGCGCAAGCACACTTGTTCATCTTGCAAAAAAGGAAGGAGGATTTCGCACCGATCCGGACGATACAAAAGGCTTGATCAATCCAGGTTTCATGAAGGGAATTGCTGGCATTGGTTATGCGCTGCTCCGGCTTGCGGATGAAGAGAATCGTTTGCCTTCACCCTTGCTGATGTAAAGAAACATGTCAAATTCTTTTTCGACGATTTTGCAAGCCTGGTTGGATCCGCTCACGCTGCCGGAGTTTCTGAATCGGCACTGGACGCAACAGCCTTACCGGGCTGACTCGGATTCAGAGCGATTGGAATTCACTCAGGCTTTGTTGCCGGACGTTGATTTGCGAACGCTTCTGGATTACGCAGTGGAGCCGGTCAGCGTGTGGTATCGGGATGGCAACACTCCCGAATATTCACTGACGCTCGGTCGAAAGGAAGCGTTTCATGTGTATCGCGCCGGCCTTACTTTGTACTTTCAGCTAAACATTTCGCTGAGTGCGAAGGTCATCGCAGAACTTAGCCGTGAACTTTCACGCCCACCGTCCCTGTTTCGAGTTTCCATCTTTGCTACGAGAAAGGGCAGCACCACGATGCCTCATGTCGATGGCAACGAAAATTTTACTGTCCAGCTTCAGGGAACGAAACACTGGAAAATTTCACCAGGCGAGGATTGGCCTGGCCTTGCGGAAAAATCACCGAATGGAAGCACTCAAGATTTGTTCCGAATACTTCGTCAACCGGAATGGAGTCATGTGGATTCGTTCCCGATGACACCAGGCTCATTTTTATATTTTCCTGCTAAATATTGGCACACTGTGGAAACAATTGAAGATTCGATTTCGTTGAATGTTTCCCTCGGAACAGCATTCACGTGGGCGGACGCATTTCTACCGGTGATTCGAACGGCACTCATGAGGCAAGGCGAATGGCCGAGTTGTGAAATAGGACTCTGGTCCTCAGGCAATCAAAGGAAACAAGCGGAGAAAGTCTTGTCTGAACTCTTGAAGAGGTTAAGTGCGGATCTCCAGGATATCGACAGCGAAGATGTATTGGCAGCGTGGAATGCAGCCGAAGAATTACCTTTTCCGGAGGTTTCTGCTGCGAATTTTAAACGGAACCCGTTCGTTTCCTGTGTAATTGTGTCCGCAAACGTTGATACCGCGTTTCAGGTAAGGATTGAATCAACGGTCCGCCGAAGCAAAACTCACGTTCTCACGTTCCCGTGGAAATTTTATTCTTCGTTTCTAGATTTGGCGAGCAATCCGACGGTCCGGTGCGCCGCTGATTTTCAGAATGCCGCGGAGCTCGTGTCCGAGCTATTGCGCTACGGTGTTTTGCGTCCGTGCCAGTGAATGGACCGCCGGCTTCAGCCGGCATAAATGGCCGCCGGCTTTAGCCGGCAAGTGTACAAACATCACAATTTGTGAGGTTTTCCAA
>JBKKAT010000368.1:0-3192 GCA_046714535.1 Acidobacteriota bacterium
ATTGCTGTCTGTAAAAGTTCGACGGGAAGCTGGATGGCAGCCGTGCTGTTGACGGTAGGCAGCGCCGGATATTCATCTGCAGGGATTGTGGGAAGTTCGAATTCCGTGGAATCGAAAGTTACGACAAGCTTTTCTTTATTGGTTTTGAAGTCGATGGTGTTTCCAGAAGCGGTCTTGATGATTTTCAGAAGGTCTTTTGCGGCAACGGTCGTTTTTCCACCCACTTTGATGTTGGCAGCAACTTCGGTCTGGATTGCTGTCTCAAGATTGGTTGTCAGTAATGTGAGTGTATTTCGTTGGGGATCCGCTTCGATAAGAATATTGCGAGTGATGGGGGTTGTGGCTTTATCATCTCCAGCGATCGGGGAAAGGAGCTGCAATTCTCTCAGGAGAGGCTCATGTTGAATGCTGAATCGAATTTGTTGAGACGACTTTTTTGCTGCTGGTTGCTTCGATGATTCCAAGTCTGGTTTGTCAGCGAGTGAAAGGGTTGGTTCCATTGCTGCTGTTTGATTGTTTGTCATGTGTTTTATCTCCTGGAGATTTATGTGAGAGTTTGAAAACTGGAAAGAACCGGGGACAGACCTTTGGAAACTTTAGAAGAGCAGGAATTGCACTGCTATGTCGTTAGCGTCCGAAGAGTTTGTGTCTTCCGTATCTTCTTTATTTTCCGTATCGCCAATTGCTATCGTTTCGGATGAGATCTTCTTGCCGTTCCTGAAACGTATAATCTCAGCAAACGCCGGGCCTGTAATGGGTGAGGGGAGAGATGTTTCTATACTAACGCGTTGTTCTGGTGCTGGTACAAGTGGAGGATTCGAAGTTTGGACTTGTAGTAATTGTTTCTGAAGTTGAACGGAGCTTCCTCCTACAAAAGATGAGGCTTGTTCCGCTTTCTTGCGAAACTTTTTCAGTGCTTCTTCAGCTGAGCCACTTCTTGTTCCTGATCCAAGAGAGCGTGCCAGTTCATGAAGGAGGCTATCGCAGGAATCGGAGAGCGATGTTAAGCCGCCTTCATCCGGGAGCTCACCTTCCAGGATCAAGGCAGCTTCCATTTTTTTGGCCATGAGAGTAAGGGCTTCTTCTTGAATCGTGTCGCCGTAGGTAAAGAAGAAGACATCAACGTTGTCTCGTTGGTTAATTCGGTATGCTCTTCTTGAAGCTTGGCGTAGCGTGGTGAGTTTGTAACCTGTCTGGTAGAAAGCGGAGACGGGCCAACCGTAGAGATCCACTCCTGTGCGTACCAGGTCCGGATTGCAGACAACGACGTCGGTTCCGTCCTTTTCTCTTGCTTCGAACCATGCGATACGGGCTTCAGGCATTACCGTGTTTGCTTTTAACACAGCGACGTTAAATCCTGCTTCCTGCAGCTTCTGTTTAATCCTGGGTGTGATGTCTCGTGTGTCGGTGAAAGTGCAGAACACGAGCACCCTTCGGCCCGCGTCGCGGCTTTTCTGGATGAGTTCGATGAGTTGGGATTCTTTTGGGAGAGTCAGAGTGGGGTCGAGTTGCGGAGCCCCGATCCTGTATTCCTCGCCATCTCGTGTGGGAATGATAATCGATTCTGCTGACACCGCGCACGAATCGGGATAGCTGAGCAGACTCATCAACATTTTGGAGAGTATTGCGAAAGGGGGAATGCCTTGTTGCCCGCTGATGAGTTCGCGAAAATTCTTTTCCAATTTTTCATAAGCCCTTTTTTGTTCGGGAAGCATATCCAGAGTAACAACGTGCTCAGTGTAGTCCGGTAACGCTTCGCTAATATCTTCGAGTGTGATGAAGACGCACTTATCAAGGAGGTATTTTGCGAGCACAAGTGGTGAGATCCCGGGTCTTTTTCTGACAATTTTGTCACTTGTTTTGCCCTTGCCGCTTCTGAGGTCTTCTGAATCGATGTAGCGAATCGTTTCAAGAACGCCGTATTGATCCATCCATTCTGTTTCGGCGCCGTATGCAAATCCAGCGTCCTTTAAACAGCGTGGGGCTACACGGTAAAGTAGCGCAAAAATAGGCGTGGCGTAACCATTGACGATCGTGCCCGATAAACACAAAACTCTTTTACAAGCGGAAGCCAGGCGACCAAACGCGTTTCCTTGAAGAGTGTTTAATGACTCGAGTTCATGGCATTCATCAAAGATTGATAGTGTGAAGAAATTCCGCATCTTCTTTTTGATAAAGTCTGTTGGTGACAATCTTCGAATTCGCGGAGTTGCTGACCACAGCGGGGCCCGGCATAAAATTGGTTCGGCGGTTTCCCTGGATGCTTCTGAGATCTGGTATGAGAGGGGTACGCGACGGTACTTAATTGTTCTGTTGCCATCGTCATTTGTTACAAATATCCGAGATGCAATATGTGCCTTGCAGAATCGCTTTCGTTTGTGAAGATCTGAGGCCGATAGAGGGATGATGTAGTCTGCGGTTCCTTCCTTTTCGGTGTCGATAATACGCGAGCCGCATGAGGAACAGTGAAGATAGATTGAATTCTTTGTGCCTTCATCGATTTTTCGTTGCAAAAATGCTTCTTTCCACATGTAAGAGAGTTTTGCTTTTTCCCTGCTGATGACGTAGTACTCGGGTCGTTTTGGTGTGGTGTTTCTTTTTTGGGCGAAGAGGCGGGAGAGTAGGAGAATTGGTTGTTTTACATTGAGGTTATGGATCTCGGCGGCCGGGACTGCTTTTTTGATTTCCGAAATCCACTTTGGGCAGATATGCGGGGGCGCGCAGATAATAGTTCGTTCCGGCGTGGGTGCCATCAAGGAAGTGGCGAGCGACATTAGTGTTTTGCCGCAACCCATTTTTCCAACGAGGATAGCTGAATTTTGTTTCTCGATGTAGAAGGCTTTCGCAAGAGCTTTAATCACCTCTCCCTGTATTGGGAGTGGCTTCAATACGCGCGGGATTTTGGATAGTTTTTCTTGAAACGATTCGACGTTTTCCGGTTTCAGAGGGTCATGGAGTGGAGTGGCTACTTTCAGTAATTTCGAGGCTAAAGCATCTCCCCAATGCGTAAGGAAGTCATTAAGAGGTACTTGAGTTTTTGTAAGCATTGTGCTCCTGTGACGATGGGTTCTTTATTGGATATTACGCAGCTGCCGGAAGTTGAATCTCGCCGCTTTGTATGTAATTGCTGATTGTTTCGAGTATGAGTTGTTCATCGTAGTGAATGAAGAATGCTTTGCATCCATAGGACTT
>JBKKAT010000369.1:0-2705 GCA_046714535.1 Acidobacteriota bacterium
GCCTTACTCACGCGGTTGTCCAAGGAAAATTTCCTGTTTATTGATTCTCTTTATTCTCTGGAAGAGGAGCTTCAGGATGATGAAGAACTGCTTCAAGAGTTAAAATTTAACTACTTCGTTCCCTGCA
Source organism: Acidobacteriota bacterium (assembly GCA_046714535.1). GTDB lineage: Bacteria > Acidobacteriota > HRBIN11 > JAKEFK01 > JAKEFK01 > JAKEFK01. The sequence continues at coordinate 128 of JBKKAT010000369.1, forward strand.
AGTTCCAACAGAATATTGTCGCCATCCTGGGCTTAACGAAACGGGAAAAAGGGGACTATTTATCGAGCGAAGATCTGGACTTATTGCTCACACTAGCGAATCAGCTCGCGATTGTGATTGAAAACCATCATCTATTTTATAGTCTGAAGAACAAAGCGGATGAGCTCGAACGCCTGAAGAATTTTAATGAAAATATTTTGCTCAGTCTGAATCTGGGCATCCTCACACTGGACGAAAAGGGAAAAGTGGTTGCCTGCAATCACTGGGTCGAATCGATGCTGGGTCTGAACCGGGTCATGGTCCTCGGTCGCTCCCTGGACGATCTCTTTCCCCCTGAAATTGTGGTTCGTTTTCAAAATTACAACCTGAAAGCTCCGCGGAAAAAACTGGAAGGGGCCCGGTTTTATAAAACGCAGGTAGAAAATTTTCAACATAAAGAGCTTGTTTTGAATCTATCTTTTGTGCCATTAATCAACGAATCGGATGTGGAATACGGAACCATCCTGATTCTGGATGATGTAACACATCAGGCGAAACTCGAAGAGCAGCTTACACAATCGGAAAAACTTTCGGCTCTTGGCTTGTTGGCAGCCGGCGTTGCTCACGAAGTCAATACACCCCTCACAGGGATTTCCAGTTATACACAAATGCTGCATCAGCAGCTGACGAAGGACACGGAAACGCACGATATACTCCAGAAAATCGAGCAGCAAACTTTCCGTGCGTCCAAGATTATCAATACGCTTCTGGACCTATCTCGTCAGCAGCCGCAGCCATTCGCGCAAATTGATATCAATACGTTACTCCACGAAACTCTGGTCTTGCTCAAACCTCACTTTAAGGATTTTCCCATCGAAGTTGTGGAAGAGTGGGATCCGTCCAATCCTGTGATTCTGGGAAATGAAGGTAAGCTGCAACAAGTATTCACAAACCTTCTGCTGAATGCGAAGGAAGCGATGCAGAAAGGGGGTCGACTTCTGGCTCGAACCGAAACGGAAGGAGACTCTGTGATCATCAACATTGTGGATACGGGCGAAGGGATTCCCGAAAGAGATTTAAAGCGGATCTATGAACCGTTTTTTACTACGAAAAAAGGAACCGGCCCGAAAGGTACTGGATTGGGTTTGGCGATCACCTACACAATTCTTCAAGAACATCGCGGGAGCATTGATGTGTTTTCCGAAGAGAAAAAAGGAACTCATTTCCAGATCCGGTTACCAAAAGTAAAGAGGGAAGTCCATGAGCAAACAAGAGCGTATACTGGTGATTGATGATGAGGAAGTCGTTCGTGAAGTTTTTCATCGACTCCTCAGATCAGAAGGTTACCAGTCTGAGCTTTGCACTTCGGGGGAAGAAGGGTTAAAGTCCGTTCGCGAAAGGGAATTCGACGCCGTCATTCTCGATGTCATGATGAATGGTATCGGCGGTCTCGCCACATTGAACGAACTCCGCAAAATGGATTCCGATATTCCTGTCATTATGGTTACCGCTTATGCGTCGCTCGAAAATGCGATTGAGTGCATGAAGCAAGGCGCTTTCGATTACATTACAAAACCCTTCAAAAATGACGAGGTGATGCTGGCTATCCAGAAAGCCATAGAGCAGCGCACGCTGCTTCGCGAGAACAAAAATCTTAAGTCGCAGTTGAAGGGTATTTACGGTTTTGAAAACATTGTCGGTCACAGCGAGCAGATGCGTAAAGTCTTCGATCTCGTTTCGCAGGTTGCTCCGAGCCGAAGCACCATCCTGATCACCGGTGAAAGTGGTACGGGTAAGGAGCTCATTGCAAAAGCCATTCACTATCATTCGCCGCGCGCAGGCAAACCATTTGTCGTCGTGAATTCCGGAAGCCTGCCGGCCGATCTGCTGGAAAGCAACTTATTCGGGCACATGAAAGGATCCTTTACGGGAGCGATTGCAACCAAGAAAGGATTGTTTGAAGTCGCTGATGGTGGAAGCATTTTTTTGGATGAAATCGGAAACATTCATCTGGATACTCAGTCCAAACTTTTGCGGGTCATACAGGAGAAAGAGTTCATGCGTGTCGGTGGTGTTGACACGATCCATGTGGATGTTCGAATCATTGCAGCAACAAACAGTGAACTTTACAATCTGGTAAAGGAGGGAAGGTTCCGCGAGGATCTGTATTATCGCCTCAACGTGATCAGTATCCAGCTTCCTGCACTCCGTGAAAGGATGGACGATATTCCCCTGCTTGGCGATTACTTTATTCAGAAATATTGCCGGGAGAACGATAAGCCTTCCTTACATCTCACACCACAAGCATTGAATGCGCTCATGGATTACCATTGGCCCGGAAACGTCCGGGAACTGGAAAACGTTATTGAGCGTGCGGTTGTGTTGTGCCGCGGAGAAACCATTACGGTTGACCTTCTCCCCGAGAACATCTGGAACAAATCCAAGCCTTACATGATTGCGGACACAAATCTTCCTTTTAAAGATAAGGTCGATCAATACCGAAAACTCTTGATACTCGACGCGTTGCAGAAAGCGGCGGGAGTGCAAAAGGAAGCTGCGCGCATGCTGCGAATTAAGCCGACTACCCTCAATGAGATGA
>JBKKAT010000370.1:0-3934 GCA_046714535.1 Acidobacteriota bacterium
CACGAGTGACATGACGACCAAAGCTGCAAAACAACATTTGCATCCCGATGCATTGATGATTGTGGTTGTGGGAGACCGTCAGAAAATCGAATCAAAAATCCGCGAACTCAATCTCAGCGAAATTGAAATTTTTGACCCGGCTACGCTGTAATGAGACTCTGGACCCTGCACCCGAAATATCTGGATTCCAAAGGGCTCGTTGCTCTTTGGCGAGAAACACTTCTGGCGCGGGCCGTGCTAAGAGGTCAGACCAGGGGTTATCAGCATCACCCTCAGCTATATCGATTCAAGGAACATGTTCCTCCTGGTTGTTCCGCCATCAATACCTATCTCATTTCTGTTCTTGCCGAAGCAGAATCAAGGGGGTTTGTCTTTGATCGCAACAAGGTCCAGACAATAGAAGATCGCGTCTTCATCAGCACCACCTTAGGCCAACTGAAGTACGAGTGGCAACATCTTCTGGCCAAGCTTAAGGTTAGGAGTCCTTCGTTGCATCAGAAATGGAATCGCATCAAGCATCCGGACGCGCACCCGATGTTCAGAATACAGAAAGGGCCTGTAGAATGCTGGGAGAAGAGGTAGACTACAGGGGAACGAAATGGGTCGTATCGACATTGTTGCCTAACAGTTCGTTGCCTCCGACGAATGTCGCAGGTACACCCACATGTTCCAGCCGATTCAATCTATATCCAAGCTATATTATGCAAGCCAGTATTATGAATGGGGAGTCGCATGAAATCGGAATTATGGAAATGTCCATCTTGCGGACACCGGTTCGTAACACGCAACCTGTGGCATTCCTGTTCGCGGCACCGCGTTACCGAACATTTTGCGGGCAAAGACCATGCCGTGCGAGATTTGTTTCGTGATTTGAGGAACAGAGTTCGCACGTTCGGACCAGTTACGGTGTACGCGCAGAAAACCAGGATCGTTTTTCAGGTCCAGGTTCGTTTTGCCAGTGTTCAAGTGCGCAAACACTGGCTGGATGTTGGCCTATGGCTTACGCGGCCGCAAGCCCATTTAAATGTCCGGAGAATTGAATCGCTGATGCCCCGTGCCCACATTCATCATTTCCGCTTGTACAATATTTCGCAAATGGATGAAGAGTTCATGGCGCTGCTGAAAGAAAGCTACCTGATCGGATGCCGGGCTCATCTTGTATTGGTGCGAGAAAACGGTGACGTCTGACATCTACGCGCGCTGCTTGGATTGGCGCTCGCGAGCTTAATAGCATCGAGTGTTTGCTTCTTTCTTCGAAAGTCGAAACCGGGGCGCATAACCGGAATTCTGGGATTCTTTCTATCAGCGATCGCCGGTGTTGTGCACTTCATGACAGATCACAGCGCATCAGCTACAAACCCGATGAGCCTGAAATCATTTTTTGCCGAACATCCCGCAATTCTTATAACCTGTATACTGTCAGTTGCACTCAGCGTGGCTGCATCCATTCGAAAATAGATTATGAAGTTGATTCCGTTCTTGATCATTAGCTTTTTCGCTGTCCTGATCTGGTCCGTGATTCATCCGCATGACCTTTTCACATGGTTCCTGGAAGCATCACCGGCAATCGCGGCCTTGATTCTGCTTGCCGTTACCTACAAGAGATTTCGATTCAGCAATCTTGCGTATGTTTTGATCTGGATGCATTCGATTGTGCTTTTGATCGGAGCTCATTACACGTACGCTGAGGTTCCGCTGTTTAACTGGATCCGGGATACTTACGATCTGAAGCGGAATAGCTACGATGGCGTTGGGCACTTTTCGCAAGGTTTTTTCCCTGCGATTTTGGCGCGCGAAATCCTGCTTCGCAAATCACCTGTGCGCGGCAAATGGCTCCCGTTTATTGTCGTTTGCATAGTCCTGGCATTCAGCGCCTTCTATGAATTGATCGAATGGTGGATATCGCTGGCAACCGGATCGGCGGGAGATGCATTTTTGGGGACACAAGGAGATGTCTGGGACACTCAAAAAGACATGGCCCTCTGTCTGATCGGATCAATCCTCTCCTTACTTTTGCTCAGTCGTTTGCATGACCGGTCGATGCGCAAATCTCAAGTTTAAAATTCAGCCCGGATCTCTTTTGTTACAATAGATCTGAAAATGAAAGCACTGCTACTGCTGTTCTTGCTGTCTATTTGCGCTGCGGCAAATGCGAAAGAGGCAATCTATCCGTGGGAATTAACGGGATTTGCAGGAGGCGCGCAGATTTGCGATGAGGCTGGCTGTTTCGCTCAATCAGCATTGGCATTCGGCGGCTCGTTTGGTCGTCAGTTTACAGAACGATGGAGTTTTGAGCTGGAAGGAACGTATGTCCCGGCATCGAAATCGCTGCCCCCGCGATTCGACCTGCGAACTGGCCAGATTTTTGTGCCGGAGCTGCAACGACACCGCGTGTGGGCCGGTGGAAGTTTTCTGCGCAGTCTATTTCGATTTGGTGAAGCATCCCATTTCTTCATTTCTATTGGGTTCGTGGCTGCCTATGAACGCCAAACGGAAAAGGTCCCGGAAGGTTTCTTGCACGCGCCTAAAAAAGATATTGGATTGAAAGGTGGAGTGAGTGGGGGCGCCGGAATGATCATCTGGTTCCATCAGAACTGGGGCCTGCGGCCTGAAGTGAAATTTTACGCCGTCCCTTCACCGCTAAGCGGCCTCACCTATACAGGCGGAATCACGCACCGGTTTTAATCAGCAACGAAACAAAGGTAGGGGAGCGCAGGCGTCTTCGCCTGCATTAGGGACCGCAGGCCTCAGGCCTGCACTTGTGGAACACGTAACTGCTAAGGAGGTGCTGCTTTATGGCGAAATTCATTACGATTGCTTTGACGGCTTGGATAATTGTCGGTGTAACTGCATCATTGAGTGCTGAACCGCAGGAAGACGAAGCGACGATTCGACAACTTCAGGTGCAGCAAGCTAACGCATGGAATAAGCATGATGCCGCAGCGTATGCCAATCTTTTCACTGAAGATGGCGAGGTTGTTAATGTCGTAGGGTGGTGGTGGAAAGGTCGTTCGGAAATCGAGAGAAAACTTACCGCGGCTTTTGCGTTCGTCTTTAAGCAAAGCGTTCTTACAATCACGGAGGTCCACGTGAGGTTTCTGGCCCCGGAGATTGCCATTGCACACGTACGCTGGACAATGACGGGAGCTAAGACACCGCCGAATATTCCACAGCCACGTGAAGGAATTCAATTACAGATCTTGACGAAGCATTCGAATCATTGGTTGATTGCCAGCTTCCAAAACACCAGTAGCGTTCCTGAGGTGGCGTTTCCGACCGCCCCACCTGCTTCACCAGATTCGAAACTTTGATCTATTGCTCGCCAGTAATGCGAAACTATAGAGGTATAATTTCCGGTGTGGAGGAATCTAAAGCATAGAAGGTCCTATGTCTTTTGAATCTGATTTGTTCAACTGGATCGATAGATCGCTTTCTGAGCCGATTGATAGTTCAGTCATTGCATTTCTGCTTTGATCTTTACGAGCCGGATGGAATTGAGTTGATCGGGTCCTCATTATTTGAACCGAATGATAGAAACTGGGCAAACTCTGATGATTTTATTCCTTCACAGCGTGGCTTGGACATTCCGGAAAAAATCTGTTCCGGCAACCGGCAAGAGCGTCAGCAAATAATGGCAGATTTTATAAAAAGGTATCTTGCTTCCGGCAATCGTGGCGCGAGAGTCCTTCTGTCGCGCAAAGCTGTTGCGATCGGATTTGTGGATGGAGACCTTGAAATCATAAACCAAAAAGCTACTTAACAACACGAGAAATCGGGCGTCAAGAAACACAACGTTGGAGGAAATTATGGAACTGGGAAATTTCTCAGTAAGCCTGGCTGTTAAAGATATCGAAGCATCGAAGCTCTTTTACGAAAAGCTGGGTTTTACAGTTTTCATGGGAGATCAATCGCAGAACTGGCTGATCGTGAAGAA
>JBKKAT010000371.1:0-3912 GCA_046714535.1 Acidobacteriota bacterium
GCGATGTGATCGTCTCCATCTTGCAGCAAGAGCCCGTGCAACTTTCGACTTTTGTGACGGAAGTTGGCCCGGAGATGGAATGGATCGTGAACAAAGCGTTGCGAAAAGATCGTGAGGAACGCTATCAAACAGCGCGGGAAATGATTGGAGACCTGAAACGGCTGCAACAGAATTCAGGCGGCATCCCTTCCGTGAGCACTTCCACTGCAGCCAGAGTCTCGTCCGGGCCAGTGGCGCCGACTGTCTCTAGCGCTGAATATCTCGTAGGTGAAATCAAAAAACGGAAGTTCGCTGCCGTTGCAGTGCTTCTCGCGGTGGCAGGATTTTTTGTTTGGAGAAATTTTCGAACGCCGGAGCAGGCACCGGTTCAGAAACAGGGAATCCGGATTTCGAGACTGACTACAACAGGCGCCGTAGGTGAAGCTGCCATTTCACCGGACGGAAAGCTTGTCGTTTACTCCGCCGCGATTTCCGGTCAGGAGGGTCTGTGGCTCAAACAGATCGCTACCGGCAGCAACATTTCCATCCTCCCGCCTGAGGATATTGCGTACCACGGTTTAACTTTTTCGCCCGATGGCAATTTCATATTTGCATCAAAGAACGATCCGAGAACCCAGGCGACATCCTTATATAAGGTACCGGTGCTTGGTGGTTCAGCAACGAAATTGCTCGATCAAGTCGATGGCTTGCCGGCAATTTCACCGGATGGGAAGCGGATCGCGTTTATCCGGTATGAACCCAATAACGTCAGCAAACTTTTGACAGCTGCGATCGATGGTTCCTCGATTCGGACCCAACTCGAGTTGCGTTCGCCCGAATTTATGGATAACAAAACATTCGTCTGGTCCAGCGATGGAACCCGCATTGTTTTTTCGGGGGGCCAGGGCGATGACCTTCCTTCGCTCTTCTCAACCGTTCTGGGCTCCGGCAAAATGGATGAAGTCTCCGGTAAATGGGGAGACTTCGATGGAGCTGCCTGGAGCAAAGATCAAAATGTTTTGCTGGCTTCTGCGGCACACTCCTCCACCAACTATTTCTATCAAATTTGGTCAATCCCCATTTCTGGAGGCGATGCACAACGAGTGACAAACGATCCGAATAATTATGTCGGATTGAGTGGATCTGCCGATTCCAAATCGTTCGTGACAGTGCAAAACGACCGGTTGTCCGATATCTGGATCGTTCCGGCGGACGGAAAGTCTGCTGCAAAACAGGTGACGTTCGAAAGATACGACGGACGCAGCGGCCTGTCCTGGACACCGGATGGAAAAATCCTTTTTGGAAATCGCAATTTTGATCTGTGGTTGATGGATGCGGATGGCGCCAACCGAAAACCGCTGACTGTAGAAGAACATAGCAATCGAAATCCGGCGATCAGCCAGGATGGAAAATTTGTTGCCTTTGAATCGTGGCGAAAATCTCCGCGCGGCCAGACGTGCGGTCTGTGGGTCATGACGATCGAAGGTACAAACCCGAAATGGCTTGCCCCGACGCAATGTTACGTGACCGCCGCCTCAGGGGGCGATTCGTTCCTGTTCGATTATTACGCTAAAGGGAGAGGAATCTGGAAAGTTTCCAGCAACGGTGGGGATCCCGTTCAGATCATCAACGAAGAAGTTTACAGACCTGTTCTTTCCCCGGACGGAAGAAAGATTGCGTGTTTTCGGATCAATCGCTCCGTTTCGGAGGAGCCTGAGATCGCGATCTATGCAGCAAGCGGTGGTTCGCCGCTTCAAACACTTCCTACGCCGCCCGGGTTCGATGGAAAAATTCTCCGCTGGACTCCCGATGGAAAGGGAATCGTGTTTATCAATACGGAAGCAGGTGTTTCCAACCTGTGGGTTCAATTACTCGATGAAACTGCTCCAAAACAAATCACTCACTTTGATAGCGATCAGATTCTGTCTTTTGACTGGGCCAAAGATGGCAGGATCGCAATCGCTCGCGGCAAAACGCAAAACGATGCGATGTTGATCCAGATCGATTGAGGATTCAACGCAAAGACGCCAAGACGCAAAGAAAAAAACACTAAGTTCCTTTAGGCGTCTTTGCGTTAAGAATATCGAGCGTATTCGCCTCGAAGGTTTTTGTTGATGCGAAGCGCTTCCTCCAGGTTCTTTTTTGATTCAGACTTTTTTCCCGTCAATGATAAGATTCTTTGCAGTCTGTAAAAATGACCTTAACACGCGGAACGAGGCTTAGTCCTTATGAAGTGATTTCTCCGATCGGAGCGGGAGGCATGGGAGAAGTCTATCGCGCGAAGGATACAAGGATCGGTCGCGAAGTCGCAATCAAACTGTTGCCTGCTGAGTTCTCAACTCAGCAGGACCGTTTGACTCGTTTCGAACAAGAAGCACAGTTCCTTTAGACAGCCCAGTTCGGGATGGGTATCAAAGCGATAAATCCCAGGCGTTTGGGGGCTGGCCCCCATTGAATTCACCCACTACAAACCCTGACCCAGTTTCCTTGTTTGCGTTTGCAATGGCGCCAAAGTCATTACAGTTGAAAAGCCCTCATGAATGCATAGTATGTAAGTAGTTATACTTTCCTGGACGATCGGCTTTTTATTTAGCACCGGAACAAAACGGAATGGAGGTTTCAGAATGAAAAGTCTATTACATTTCTGTGCGATTGTTTTGCTTGCTGCGGGCAGCTTCCTGGTGATTCAAACTCCGGCGGAGGCAAACCATTCGTGGGGCTGCTACCATTGGGCAGGAAGCAACCCTCGTGTGTTGACATTCGGGGATAATGTCACATCGAATTGGGATTCTTACCTGACCACTGCAGAACAGGACTGGGAACAATCCACAGTGTTAAGTACATCGGTCGTCCCAGGACAGGCAAATCCTAAAAATTGCCGTCCGGGAACAGGCAAAATTGAAGTCTGCAACAGTACGTATGGCAACAACGGTTGGCTTGGCCTTGCTCAGATTTGGGCCAGTGGCTGCCATATCACAAAGGGAAGCTCGAAGTTGAATGACACCTACTTCAATCAGGCACAATACAACACGCCTGCCTGGAGACGTCTCGTTATGTGCCAGGAGATAGCTCACGATTTCGGACTGGACCATCAGGATGAAAATTTTGATAACGCGAATCTTGGTTCTTGTATGGATTACACAAGTGATCCCGATGGGCCGCCAAGCAACGAACATCCTAATTCTCACGACTACGCTCAACTGCAAACGATCTATGGACATGTGGACGGAGCAGCGCTGGCCAGTGGCCACGAGATTGCAACTACTCCAGCCCCTCCTGCAATGGACCAGATAGAATATGGAACCCGTGCTCAATGGGGAAAGCTGATCGAGAGTTCGGCCGATGGCCGTGTACAGGTGTTTGAACTGGATTTCGGAAACGGCCACAAAATATTGACTCATGTCGTCTGGGCTATTCCCTCAAAAGAGCGACCCGGCAAAGAAAAACCTTCTCGGTAATTAACTTATTAACGAATTCACGGGCGCGATCTCTCGCGCCCTTCTCCACTTTCTCACGGTGGAAGATCCTGTAAAGAACCGGCAGCATTCAGTAGAATCAACGCAGTAGTGTCTGTCTGTGCCAAATTTGTGCCTTGAAGCAGCCGCAACCATTGGGTATATGGCGCAACCACCAGCATCAACGCGCAAACAAACACAAAATCACCGACAGATCTATGTTGTTGAAATTCTTGTGATCTAAAGACCTTACTTCCAGAAATCCTTAACAGGTATCGGCGGGTGGGTCTTACCAATTGCCGAGCCCTTTGAATCAGCTGCGATTCTTTGCAATTGTCTCCAGCATTTCTGCCGGCTTCGGAGCGATATCTGCTGCAATGCTCTTTACAAATGCTTCTTCTGTCATGTTGAGGAATCGATTGAATCGCTTTTTCGAAAGTGAGAGTTGAAGAAGCTTTTCCGCCTAATCCCTTTCCAC
>JBKKAT010000372.1:0-4665 GCA_046714535.1 Acidobacteriota bacterium
CACTCTACCACTGAGTTATTCCCGCCAAAAACCTTTGTTTCGACTGCAAGAAAATATAGCAGAAAGAGGAGGAAATGTCCAAAAAGGTGGCTAGTTTTTGTTGACGATGGAATCAGTAATCATCGCAAAAACCATCTGTTGTTCGGGCTCATTTTTGTCCATAACTGCAAGACATTCCGACAGGTGGAATTTCTGGTGGAGGAAATCGGCATTTTGAAAGCTGGCAATGATGATCCGTTTCTTATCCAGACCTTTCTGTATGGCGTAATTCAGAAATTTCTTCCCGTCTATAGTCGGCATTTCCAGATCTACAATCAGAAGATCGATTTCCGGAGTGAGTACCGTGAGCGCTTTGAGCGGATCGGTATAGGTATCCACTGTAACTTTTTCTCCATAGCGTTCCTGAAAAAATTGGATCATTCGGTCACAGAATAACTGATTATCGTCCACTACAACGATCAGTTTTGTTTTTTTCTCCATACAATTCTACCGCCGTATATTGTAAACGTTTCCTACCCGTGTAAGAAGGGTACCGGGAGATTTCATCTCCTTATCCCCCTTACTTACACACGCAAGGTTGAAACCGGCACAGAGGTTCAACATGCTCGGTCAGATTCTCATTTTATCATTCAGTCTCAGATTCGAAAATGGCCCCTGTGATACAATTCAAAAAGACTCAAGAGTTCAAAGGGTGAAAGGCGTCCAAGGAAAATCTGACTATCTGTTAGACCATCCATTGTTTCGAGACTTTTCCCTCGACGATCTGCAGCGGATCGGATCTTTGCTTGCCGAGCTGATTGAATCAATTTCGACGCCCGCAACCGAAGAAGATTTTTTACAAAAAACGCTAAACACCTTGAGCGAACGATTGGGATGTTCAAGTGTGTTTCTCGCGGTCTGCGACCCCTGCCATCCTGAAATTTATCGCGTGAAAGAAGCATCAAATCATGATTCGGAAAAGAACGCACAGTTACGTTCACATATCGATGGATTATTGACTTCCGGTGTTGATTCGATTTTTGCGGAAATCCTGGAATCTTTACCGGGTGTGGAGTCTCAAAAGGTTAGGCTGGTTCGCTCGCCGAACCCGGAGCCGGAACGCATTCTGATTATAGTTTTTGGATCGAAGGAGCCGTTAGCAGGACCCATTCTCACACTTGCTGAGCCGATGATTCGCACGCGGCTTCAGGCTTTTCGTTCTCAGGCCGCGCAGGAAAGAAGCTTTTTGTTTCTTAACGGGATGCACAAAACCTCCCAAAAAATGATCCGGAATCTGCTCTCTCAGTCGCAACTTCTGGGAATTCTGCTGGAAGATTCGCGAAAAATCTTACGCGCGGAATCCTGCGCCGTTTTGATACCTACGGATGAAACGCATAGTGATTATGTTGTCCAGGCACAGGTTGGATTTACGGAGCAGGGGCGGCCGATACCGGTTGCTCTGTTTTCCCAGGCATTTCTGGACTACGAAATCAATGAGAGAAGCGCAATTTTCTATCGGGCCGGCATGAATGAAGTTTGCCTTCTTGTTCCGCTAACGCAACGACAATCGGTAGGCGGGATTTTGGTGTTCAGTGGCAGCGATGCGTCTTTCCAATACCGGGGCGATGATTGGCGCCGCGTTGCTGAGATGTTTGGCGACTTTGTTTCGATTGCAAACGAAACGGGAATTCTGTTCGACCGATTTGCTGCAAGTCAAAGTGAATGGGAAAACACCTTTGATTCCATCGCTGATCCCATCTATATCATTGATAACGAATTCAGGTTGAAGAAAATCAACAAAAGCCTTTCTTCGTATGCAATGAAAAACATCAAGATGCCTGTGGATCCTCAGTGCTACCGCTATCTTTTTAATTTGAATTCCATTTGTCCCTGGTGTCCTGTTCCCAAAAGTCTCGAAACCGGAATGCCGGAGTCGATGGAATCGCCGCTTTTTACGGGAGGTACCTGGCAGATCCAGGCATTTCCGTACACCGATAAAGATGAAAACCGTCGAGGATCGATCAATGTGTTGCGCGATATCACTGTGTTGAACCGCATGCAGGAGCAGTTGATCGAAACGGAAAAACTGGCATCGGCCGGGAAATTGATTTCAGGTGTGGCTCATGAAGTTCGGAATCCGCTGTTTGGAATATCTGCAACCGTTCGCGCCTTGGCGAATGAATTAAAAGAAAAGCAAGATATTCAACCGTATCTCGACATCATTATGTCGGAAACGACGCGGCTGAACAGGTTGATGGAAGATCTTTTGAACTATACGCGGCCGGTCAGAATCGATAAGAATCCTTCCGATCTGATCGAATTGGTCAATGAAGTGATTGAGCATTTTCAGCATTTGCCGGACGCACAGAACGCGCAATTGAACGTGATTGCCGGGGATAAAATCCCGGCCATGAACATGGATCGCAACAAAATGAAGCAGGTCCTTGTCAACCTTTTGGAGAACGGAATCCAGCATGCTAAAGAAGATCCACGCGTTGACATATTTCTTCAATATTTGTCCCTTGCGGATCCTCCCGAAATTTATCTGGTAATCAAAGATAACGGAGCCGGTATTACAACAGACAACCTGACGAAAGTGTTCGATCCGTTTTTTACGACTCGCCAAAAAGGGACCGGACTCGGACTTTCCATCGTGCGAAAAGTGATTCATGACCACGGAGGCCGCATCTCGGTCGAATCCCATCCGGGCGTTGGAACAACTTTTCGCATTACGCTTCCGCTCGCCGGCGCCAGATCATGAACACAAAAGTACTCATCGTGGATGATGAAGAATCGATTCGTTTCGGTTTGTCAAAATTACTGGCACAAGCGGGCTATGAATGTTTCGCTGCCGGCACTGCCGAAGAAGGATTTCGCTTATTCAGCGCGCGAAATCCGGCCATCATCTTGCTCGATTTGCGACTGCCCGATATGGAAGGCCTGGATTTTCTGCGTAAACTGAAAGAGACCGATAATTATGTCTCCATCATTATCATGACTGCCTACGGCACCATTGAAACCGCTGTCAGCGCACTGAAATCCGGAGCCGAAAACTTTTTGACGAAGCCGGTCGATCCCGATGGTTTGTTGATTCAAATCAAGAAGACGCTCGACCTTCAGGAGATTCAAAGGCGAAGCGACTATCTGCAGATGCAGCAGGAATCAAAGGCCACCGATTACTTCGTTGGAAACAGCGACAAGTTTCGGAAGGTGCATGAATTCGTGAAGTTGCTTGCGAAAAACGACAGCACTGTTTTGATTCTAGGTGAAACCGGAACCGGTAAGGGATTGTACGCTGGTATGATCCACAATCTCAGCACTCGCGCCCAAAACAATTTCGTGGAAATTAATTGCGCCGGTATATCACGGGAACTATTGGAATCCGAGTTGTTTGGCTACGACAAGGGAGCTTTCACCGGAGCCGTGGGGAACAAAGCGGGATTATTTGAGCTGGCCAACGGCGGAACGTTGTTTCTTGATGAAATCGGTGAAATGCAGCTGGATGTTCAAGCCAAACTTTTAAAAGTGATTGAAGACAAGAAATTTCGCCGGCTTGGCGGAATCCAGGAGAAGGTTGTCGATGTCCGTGTCATCGCGGCGTCGAATCGTGATCTATCCAGAGAAGTGCAACGGAAGAATTTTCGGGAGGACCTGTTTTACAGACTCAATGTGATCAATCTGAAAATTCCTTCACTTCGCGAGCTGAAAGAAGACATTCTGCCGATGGCGGAATATTTCTTAACATCCATCTGTCATAAGCAGGGGAAACGATTTCAAGGATTTACTCCGGCTGCTAAACAAGCCATTCTAAACTATTCGTGGCCAGGAAATATCAGGGAAATGATGAACCTGATTGAACGCAGCGTGATTCTTTCCAACCAATCTCAAATTGATATTACCGATCTCGGGTTGCCGGCTTCTTCCAAAGGATCTCTGTCGATCGAAGGAACTGACCTGGGTTCACTCGATGAGCTGGAAAAGGAGCACATTCAAAGGGTTCTCACAGCCACTGACAACAATCTCAGCCGTGCCGCGGAGATCCTTGGCATTACGCGTGCAACCCTCTATAGCAAGATCAAAAGGTACAATCTTTCAACAGTTTGAACTGGTCAGTGTATATTTAATATACAAAGTCAGCTAACCCATTAGAATACAATTAGTTAACGCTATTGCTGTATGTTTTCTAAACAGATCTTCCTGATGTTCCTCTTCCGGTTCTCGACGAGAGAATTGATCGGCATGGTTCTTGCTTTCGTATCTGTCCGAGGTGGGAGGTATGAAGCGGATACTGATATTAGATGATGAACGTAGTATCACTTTTAGCTTATCACGTTGCTTACAATCGGATCATGTACAGGTGATTTGTTGTAATGATTCGAACTCAGCAAAGGATGTGCTTTGGAGAAAACCGATCGATGCAGTGATTGCAGACGTGCGGTTGTCTGCGACGAATCCTTATGAGGTCCTTGATTTTATTCAACATGTTCGGACAAGGCATCGCAATATCCCATTGATCATGATGTCTGGAACGGAAGATCTGAAAGCTGAAACGATGGAAGAAGGCGCAGATTATTTTTTCCAGAAACCTCTTGATGTGGATGAGCTTCTTGGTCTGTTGCAGAAACTTGGTTTGAAAGTTGCCTCTCCACAAGTTGCTGCGATGCCTATGGATCTGCAGTTTTAAAT
>JBKKAT010000373.1:0-5748 GCA_046714535.1 Acidobacteriota bacterium
ATAAAAGAGACAAAAACCCACCCAAGAAACATGGCAACATCCCGTTGTAAAACAGAATTCAACACAGAGACACAGAGACACAGAGATTTGATTCTTTTTCTCTGTGACTCTGTGCCTCTGTGTTAAAGAACTAACATGAAACGGATTTTTATTGCGAACCGTGGGGAAATAGCCGTGCGTATTATTCGCGCCTGCCGTGAAATGCGCTTAACGGCAGTCGTTGGCTATTCCGATGCGGATCGCACATCCCTTGCTGTGCGTCTTGCGGATGAAGCTTACCGGATAGGTCCGGCATCCTCTCTGGAAAGTTACCTCAACATTCCACGGCTGATCGAAATGATGCTCGAAACGAAGTGCGACGCCGTTCATCCGGGTTACGGATTTCTTGCCGAACGTTCCGCTTTTGCGGCGGCTTGCCAGGAGGCCGGGATTACATTCATTGGCCCCCGCAGCGAAATCATCGAAATGATGGGGGACAAAATCCGTGCCCGCCGCGTGGTTCAGGATGCTGGAACTCCGGTGGTACCGGGCACAATGGAGCCTTTAAGTGACATTCAGGAAGCTCATTTATTTGCCCGAAAAGCCGGTTTCCCATTGATGATCAAAGCCGTTGCTGGAGGCGGAGGAAAGGGAATGCGGCTCGCCCGCAACAGTTCGGAACTCGAAGAAGGTTTTCGCCTGGCCCAATCGGAAGCCGGAGCTGCTTTTGGCGATTCTTCGGTCTACATCGAAAAAAAGATCGAAAATCCGCATCATGTGGAAGTGCAAGTGTTGGCGGATCAACACGGCAACGTCATTCATTTAGGGGAACGGGAATGTTCCATCCAGAGACGCCATCAAAAAGTGATTGAAGAAAGCCCATCTCCGTTCCTGGATCCAGAGACGCGCACAAAGATGACCTTCGTGGCTGTCAATGCAGCAAGAGAAATCGGATATACGAATGCCGGCACGATGGAATTTCTTGTGGATGCCGATCAGAACTTTTATTTCCTGGAAATGAACACGCGTTTGCAGGTGGAACATCCGGTTACGGAGTGCGTCACCGGCGTCGATATAGTGAAAGAGCAAATTCGCATTGCGCGCGGAGAGGCGTTGAGTTATTCGCAAAAAGAAATTTTGTTTCGCGGAGCCGCAATCGAATGCAGGATCTACGCAGAAGATCACCGGCATAATTTCATGCCGTCTCCCGGAAAAATATCCGGGTTGCGAATTCCGGGAGGACCCGGGATCAGAGATGACAGCGGAATCTACGAAGGTTACGAAGTCTCCATCCATTATGATCCGCTTCTTTCGAAACTTGTCGCGTGGGGAGAAAACCGCAGGGAAGCGATCGACCGCATGAAGCGGGCGCTCGAAGAGTATCAAGTGCTTGGCATCAAAACAACGATTCCTTTTTATCAGCGTGTAATGAGACATGAGGCCTTTCTGAAAGGGAACGTTACCACTGCTTTCGTGGATGAAGTTCTCTCGCTCCCGGAGGAGACCGGGGATCACCCTCTCGAAGAAATAGCGATAGTGGCGGCTGCGATCGCGCAGTTTGAAAGTTCCGCTGCGGCCCCGCGCGCGCCACAAGCGACGAATGCGTGGAAATCACTGGCGCGCAAAGAAGGATTGCGATCATGAAATACATTGCGATCCTCAACGGAAGAGAAATCCCGGTAGAAATCACACGAGAGCAAGGCCGGTATTGTTTGACAATAGAAAACAAAAGTTTTACTGTGGATGCGTTCAAGCCGCGTTCGCAGAGCATTGCAATGCTCATTGAAGGGAAATCCTACGAAGTTGGATTGGAAAAGAAGAACGGAAATTTATATTCCGTTTTCCTGTTTAACGGTACCATCGATCTTCAACTGATCGATGCCAAGAAATTTCAGGCGGCCGTAAGTGTTCGTCCGTCCGGTGCATCCGGACCACTAAAGATTCAAGCGCCCATGCCTGGAAAAATCGTTAAAGTCACGGTGCAGGAAAAAAGCTGCGTAAAAGAAGGCGAGTCGCTTTTGATTATGGAAGCCATGAAAATGCAAAACGAGCTGAAAGCTCCCAAATCGGGAATCATTTCCAGGATTCAGGTTCGGGAAGGGGAGGCCGTTTCCATGTCGCAAACGTTAATGATTTTGGAATAAACCATGTTTCCGCTGGCTGAACTCTTTCCGGTTCTAACAGAACGCTACTCAGAGATCCCCGAAGTGCAGGAGGGGATTGTCCGGATTGCGTGGAATTACTGTGTCGGTGAAAAAATCCGGAAAGTGAGTGAGCCGCTTCGCTTTGAGGAAGGGGTTTTGCGTGTCCGTGTAACGCATCCGCAATGGCAGGTTACCCTTGATGGAATGAAGCCGGAGATCATCGCGCGAATTAACAAATATATAAGGAAGAACCTGCTGACAGATGTTCGGTTCTCCTGAAGACAAGCAAATAAAAAGGGAGATATGGGGATGATCGAGATAAGGAGATATTTTCTTTTTCTCTATCCCCATATCTCAAATATCCCCTGATCTCCCTTCTTACACTCAGATAATGCATGTTGTAGCACCAGTGCTACAATAACTTCCATGCTTTCCGTGGGCAGGGCATTCCAGTTTCCCTATCTGCATTACACAATTTTTTGTCTGATACTGATCTCCTTTTTTCTGTATTTCTGGCTGAAGCGTTTCGCGTTATGGTGGGATCAATATCGCAGAAAAAGAAATCCACCGGCCCCGTATGATCCACGGTTATACAAATGGTACGCACATGCGATTCAGTTCTGGTCGGTCATGTTGTTCTTTGGACTTGTGCTTCTGGTGATTTCGTTCTATCTCGCCGGGTTCGAGATTATCGGCAAAAAGGTGGGAGTTTCCGGTCTGGTAACGCGTACCGGCAACCGCGTGGATTTCATCGGATCGGACGGCCGTAGGGTACGAGCACAGGTGAAAGGTCCGCAAACAGCCGCCGGCGGAGTGTTCCTGCGCTTCCCGAACTGGATGGAATGGCTTGGACTTCGTACTTATCATCGAATGGTAACTTTTCGCGGGAATCACGAAACAGATTTCCATTACGGGAAGAAACCGGACGCAGCCTGGATGCAAAAATATGTGGATGATCCGGTCCTTCTTTTTCTTTACAAGCACCGCGAGTCGAATCCGGTTTTTAATGTGTTCTACACAGAGTCTGTTTATTTTGGGGGAAGCAAGAAACGGGTGATCAATACGAATCAGGGATATATCATTCAGTAGATGCGTGTTTTGCTGGTTCGTCCCTGGATTCATGATTTCTCTACCTACGATCTTTGGATCCAACCGCTCGGATTATTCTATTTGGGTGGAGTTCTGGCCCGAAACGGCTTCGATCTGGATTACCTGGACTGTCTGGAAAAGCGTTTTGAGCACAAACCTGATGGACGCGCAAAATTCGCAAAAGAGAACATTCCCACACCTGAACCGTTGAAAGGAATTCTGCGTCATTACGGACGCTTTGGTATCACGCCGGATGATTTTCATGAGCGTCTGAAGGGACTCCAAAAGCCGGACGTGATTCTGGTGACATCCGGGATGACGTACTGGTATCCCGGCGTACAGGAAACGATTCAGAATCTGAGAAAAGCGTATTCGGATACGAAAATCCTGCTAGGCGGTATATACGCCACTTTAATGCCTCAGCATGCGCGATTGCATTCAGGAGCCGATGAGGTTGTCACAGGTGAGTTTGAGAATCAAATTGTGGATTTTCTGCGTAACTTTACTAGCAGGGCCGTACCTGGCCGCCAGGCGGGCACGGAGCCCCGCCCTCCGAAGTCCGAGCTTCACGAATATCCGTGGCCTGCATGGCATCTAACCAGCGAAGGACGATACCGTGTTTTGATGACTTCCCGCGGGTGTCCTTATCGATGCACATTTTGCGCTTCTGATATTCTCAACGATCAAAAGTTCCAGCAGCGTAAAGTAGAAAATGTTCTAGAGGAATTGGAAAAATACTATTTTGAGGACCATATTGAGCATTTCGTTTTCTATGATGACGCGTTGTTGATTCATCACAAAAAACATCTGCAACCGCTCCTTGAAAAAGTGATTGAGCGGGGGATTCAGGCAAAATTTCACACGCCAAACGGTCTAAATGCACGGGAAATTGATGAACGTCTGGCAGAACTCATGTACGCAAGTGGTTTTAAGACCATCCGTTTGTCTCTGGAATCGGTGAATCCGGACATTCAAAAGGTACAGGGGAACAATAAAGTGACGAATCAACTTTTTGCGAAAGCGGTGAGCAATCTTTATCGTGCCGGCTATAACGAAGGTGAGGTGGAATGTTATTTGATTCAGGGTTTACCAGATCAGAAGGTGGAGGATGTTCGAAGGAGCCTGGACTTTGTAGCGGAGCTGGGAGTGATCGCCCGTTTAGCCACTTTTTCTCCCATTCCCGGTACTCCCGAAGCGGAAATGGCGCTCAAAAGAATCGGTCAGAATTTTCTAACGGAACCACTTCTTCAAAATCACTCTTATTTTCCCTTAAAGAATGCCGGCATGACAGAACAGGATTTGCAAGAGATCAAAGACATGTGCAACTCGAACAACGGAAGAATTAGAAGTTTGCGGGGAATTGCATCGTGACTCCCAAGCCGGACGAGATTCGTGAAGTCGTCAAGGAAGCCGGTGAGCTCGAAACGGAAATGGTGCCACCAGCTCCCGCTTTGCCGGCGATGGCAATTCCGGATATTCCCATCAAGCGAGTTCTGATCTTCCTGATCTGCTTTTATTTCATCATTATAGCGGTGCGTTTTCTGTTGATGGAAGGCCCCTCTTTTCTGGGCACATTAAGAAATGTGCGAAAGCCGGGCTTTCAATTCCCGGCAAGTCCCACCATCCTTTACGGTTATTTTATTTATATGTGCGCCGCGTGCCAATTCTTCCCGATTCCCACGCTTCCACCCATTGCCTTCACGGCAAAGGTTTTTCATCCGGTTCTTGTTGCTTTTATCGGTGCCATCGGCACGTGCGTCGCGAATCTCAACGACTATGTAATTCTGGGCTGGCTTTTCCGGCACAAAAAAGTCAAAAAAATTCGCGATGTTAGCAGCTATAAACGACTCCTCTCGTTTTTTGACCGGTATGCATTTATCACCCTCTCTGTGGCATCTTTTCTCCCGATCCCACTGGATGTGATACGCCTTCTGGCTATTTCCCGCGCCTACTCCTTTCCCAAATACGTGGCTGCCGCATTCGTAGGGCGATTCCCTCGTTATCTGATTATTGCCTATCTAGGGAAGGAACTCCCCGCGAAATATATTCTTGTGATATTTTTCCTGACGGTATTGCCGGCTGTCGTGAAATTCATTTCTGATATCATTAGGAAAAGGAGAAAAAAGGCGTGATAGGAAGAGTGCTATTTAAGATTATCCACTGGCCCTACGACAGAGGTTCCTGGCAATGGGACATTTCTTGCTTAATCTTCCTTGTCATCATTTTTGCTACATCCCGGGAATTCTTAGAGGAGTATACGAGGAACCCTCTCTCCTCTCAGGAAATACACCAGCGTCTTCTGGCGTTTCGGGGACTTTTCGGCAATAAATGAGCAATCCTCGACGACAAATATTACGCGAAGTTAGGTAGGAAAATTCCCAAGAATATGCCGCATTTCGCTTGACATCTCGTGCCAGGATCTTATTATTGTCATTACACCAGTTGTTCTTCTGTAGAGTAAGCAGCGTCAAAGACGGTTCGAGTCGCGAGTTTTCACCATTTTTCACCACCCCCCAATAAACTAATTCGAGGTTTC
>JBKKAT010000374.1:0-2529 GCA_046714535.1 Acidobacteriota bacterium
GTCCTGATAAGCAACGAGTGTTCTTTTTTCCCATTCATCTCCAAAAAGATTGCGGATCGGCACCGGTTCCATTTCGTAAAGATCCATCTCCTGTTTCGAGCTGACATCGGTAATTCGATCGATACCGGTTGCATTGAAATGAACATCGATCACCGGAGCTTTGGCGTCCTTAAAAAGGAAAGGAC
Source organism: Acidobacteriota bacterium (assembly GCA_046714535.1). Classification (GTDB taxonomy): domain Bacteria; phylum Acidobacteriota; class HRBIN11; order JAKEFK01; family JAKEFK01; genus JAKEFK01. The sequence continues at coordinate 186 of JBKKAT010000374.1, forward strand.
GTCTCTGGAAACGAATTCCACCGGAAAAAAGACTGTACTGGCCGGGCTCAACATTGGAATGCTTTGCCCAAAAATAATCGAGAGATTGAAGATACTCGACAACATCATTGCGTTTAAAGGAGACCCCTTTTCTGAGGAGGAGCGGTTCTGCAAAAATTGTGGATGGAAGTGACCATTTCTCCGAGTTCAGATGTCTTGAGACGATTGTGCTGTAATGTACGTAAAGCCCAATGCACACGACGCACACAACAATCGTGAGAATGGCAGTAAGACGAATTGCCCATCTTGGGTAGCCGTCAAGAAAGCGTGGACGTTGCATCAATGTGAAACTTAGTTGGAACCCAGACAGATTTCAACGCAAAGAAGCGAAGGCGCTAAGATTAGGTGGATTTTAAGTAGTCAGCGACTGCTTGCGAGAGCTTTTTGTAGGTATCCTTCAATTTGACTTCGTCCCGTTCGAGCGTTGTGATCCGGAAACCCGGGACTGGAGAGCAAAAACCGGATGCAGGCACAACGCAAATTCCGGTGGACGCCAGTAAATAATATGCGAAGCGTTTATCCGGTTGCGTACCGGGTTCGGCCACTTCATGTTCAATGTACTGTTGCGCCGAAGAATTTTTAATGGGAAGAGTCTGATTGTTGTTCAGCACACCTTCTTCAAAGGTCGGCATCATGTAGAACGCGCCATCCGGACGATTCGTTTTCAATCCTTTCGTGTTTCTCAGAATCTCTGCCATCAAATCGATATTATGTTCAAGACCTGCGTTATACGTGCGGCTCCAACCTTCAAAATCAGGATGATCATAAATTGCAGGAATGACGGTCTGCGGCAAAGTTGTCGCGCATACTTCTAACAACACACGCTTTTTGACGGCTTCGCAATAGGATTTGTACTCCGAATCGAGATCCACATTGTGGAATTCAATCCAGCCACTGCGCGCACCCGGCCACGGCACATCTTTGGAAGTGCCTCGCAACAAGATTAAGGGAATCCGCCCCACAGCCATCTCGGTAAGTTGCACATGCTTGAGACCGTGATAAATCATTCGAAAATAAATTTCATCGGATATCACCATCTGCTGATACCGTTCCGCCAACTGTATAACTCTTTCCAGCGTCGCTTCACTGTAAACCGCGCCGGTTGGATTGTTGGGATTAACGATTAAGATTCCAGCTATTTCGGGATGACGTTTGATTTGCGCTTCCATGTGATCCAAATCCGGTTCCCAGTTTCTGGTTACATCCAGATTGTAAAAAATCGGATCTGCTCCGGCGGCAAAAGACTCCATGGAAGAATGCGAAGGATAGGAAGGGGCAGGCTGCAAAATGCGCGCTCCGCGCCGCACCATGTGATACAAGGATGAAATGGCAGCCCCCAAACCATTCGTCAGCAGAACATATTCGTAATCCAATCTGGAAGAAGGGGAAAAACGTTTCGCGTACTGCACAATCCATTTCCTGACTTCGGGAATTCCGCGCGAATGACAGTATCCAAAAACGTGATCTCCCTTGCGATGGATCTCCTCGGTGAGAATTTCTTTCAGAAAGAAAGGAACGGGCCAACCTTTAGCGACCGGATCTCCTATGTTCTCCCGCACGAAATGATAAGAAGGGTCCAGTTCATGCAATTTCTGCATGACATCGACAATTTCGCGAATTGCATATTTTAGAAGCTGCACATTGGGATGAGTAACAGGTGTTCGCATGAACTTCCATGATAACAAAAAACCACAGATGAACACAGATTAAAAATCTTCTCTTGTGTTTATCTGTGTTTATCTGTGGTTTCCTTTAAAGTTGTATGATGGATAGCTTATGAATTTTCCAGCGCTGCGAAACGTTGAAATATTTCCCGTTATCTATGAAGAGGAACAGCTTCTTTGTTTACGGGATCCCGAAGGTTTTGTCGAAGAACAGATATTGTTAACGCCTGCCGCTTTTTTCATCGCTGCTATGCTGAACGGACAAAGATCGGTCCTCGATATTCAACACGAGTTTGCGCAGCGGTTCGATGGTCAAATCCTTTTTTCAAATGATATTGAAAGCACCGTGGATTACCTGGATCAGCACGGTTTCTTGTTTTCAGATCGTTTCTGGGAACTTCGCGCTCGCTTGCTGCAAGACTTTCAAAGCAACCCCGTGCGCGCTGCCTATTTTGCGGGCAGGTCTTATCCGGACGATCCGGTCACTCTCCGTTCCTTCCTGGCTGAACAATTCACGCGGGAAGGGGCTCCGGGAAATCTCGCGGGAGGACCTGATGCGCAAAATGAAAAAACGTTAACGGGTCTGATCGCTCCTCATATCGATTTTCAACGCGGTGGACGCTCTTATGCTCATGCCTATT
>JBKKAT010000375.1:0-3040 GCA_046714535.1 Acidobacteriota bacterium
GAATCAGGCGTATGCTGCCGTTCTGGCAGCGTGACTCGCTTCCACCACGAAAAATTGCGATGAAACTTGCTCGAAAACTAAACGTGCGAAAGTTTCTGAGTCCGAAAAAAAGCAAGATTGCAACCGCTGTCTCGCACTTCGGCTATGGAGCCATGATGGGTGCGATCTATGGATCGGTAACGCCGAAAATTTCTGCTCCCGGTCCTTTCATTGGGACCTTATTCGGACTCGCGGTCTGGGCCGGAAGCTATTTCGGATGGTTGCCGGTTGCGCAGATCAGACACCCAAAACAGGACCCGGAGGAACGCCATGCGATGATGGCTATCGCCCACGTTGTGTGGGGAGGAACCCTGGGATTCTTATTTCAGCGGCTCGCGAAAAAAACCGGAGAACCAGCATGAAAATCTGTTTGGAAAAAAATACCAAAGCGAAACAATATCTGCGGCGATCATTGAAATTCTTTGCGTTTGGACTTGCGGGATATCTCATCGCCTACTCCTACAGGGATATTGTCCGTTACATCAAAATCGCGAGAATGTAACGAATCCTCAGCAAATGCGCGGGAGCTGTTCACCCGAGAGCATATCAACCACTCTCGATCCTCCAATGCGCGTTTTTAGGACGACCGCGCCCCTGTGATCTGGGACGACTTCCCCAATCATGCGAGCATCTTTTCCGAGTGGGTGGTTTCTCATGGTGGTGAGCGCTGCGTCCGAATCTTCTGGAGAAACGAACGCAAGAAGTTTCCCTTCATTTGCGACGTAAAGCGGATCCAGTCCAAGAATTTCACAAGCACCTTTGGCCAATTCGTGAATGGGAATTTGTGTTTCTTTCAATGAAATTCCCACATTTGTTTGCTTTGCAATTTCATTCAACGAGCTCGCGATGCCTCCTCTTGTTGGATCGCGGAGGACATGAATATCCGGGCATGCTTCCAACATCACCCGAACCAGATGATTGAGCGGAGCCGTATCACTTTGGATCTGCGTTTCGAATTCGAGGTTTTCGCGCACAGAAAGAATTGCAATTCCGTGCGCCGCTATTTCGCCGTTGATCAGAATGTGGTCTCCCACACGAGCGCGATTGGGATGGATCTGCGTGGTTTCCGATTCAATGATGCCTACTGCCGATGTGTTAATAAAGATCTTGTCTCCCTTGCCGCGATCAACAACCTTCGTATCTCCTGTGACCAGCAGGACTCCAGCATTTTCGGCTGCCTGTTTCATCGAAAGAACGACGCGCCAGAGATCTTCCATCGGAAAACCTTCTTCCAGAATGAAAGCCACAGAAAGATAAAGGGGCTTTGCGCCGCACATAGCAAGATCATTTACCGTGCCATTGACCGCGAGTTCGCCGATATCGCCACCCGGGAAAAAGATCGGATTCACCACGTAGGAATCGGTTGTAAATGCCATGCGAACTCCGTTTACCGAAAAGATCGCGCCGTCATGCAATGGCTCCAGGAGGTCGTTGCGAAACTGGGGGAGCAACATCCGTTCGATGAGCTGGTGGGTGAGCCTCCCGCCACTTCCATGTCCTAAAACAATTTCCTTGTGGTCGGTAATCGGAATCGGACAAGAATTCAAAAGCGCATTCAGGACGTCGTCTTTTTCTGACATAAAAAAAGCTTCTTAGCGGTTTGTAACACCCGCTTCCAGCGGGCTCTTGAGCTGAAGCTCTGCCCGCTGGAAGAGGGCGTTACAAAATCGGAAAATCAAATTACGTCTTCTTCACCCATGGTGACATGGATCAAATCCCAAAGGATGTGCAGCAAAGTCTCCTGAACTTCCTGGATTCGATGGATGCTAAAGGAAGGAACGGTAAAGCAGTAATCGGAAACTTCGGGCATTCGCCCACCATCTTTTCCCGCAAAACTGATTGTTAGCATTTCTTTTTCGCGCGCCGCCTGAAGAGCATATAGAAGATTCGGAGATTTGCCGCTGGTGGTGATCGCAAGCGCCATGTCGCCAGATTGTCCCATCAGCTTAATCTGATTAACGAAGACTCGTGAGAAATCAATGTCGTTGCTGATGGCGGTCAGAGTTGCAACATCGGTCATCGCAATCGCAGGCAGCGGTTTCCTCTTTTCAATGATCGGGTGGACGAATTCCACAGCAACGTGAAGCGCATCACACGCGCTTCCACCATTTCCCATCACATACAATTTCTTTCCCTGCGAGAATCTTTGCGCCATGTCCAACGCGAGGGATTCAATTTGATCCGCGTAAAGTTCAAAGAACTTCTGCTTCATGTCGATGCTCTCGCGGCACTTCCGCATGATCTTATCCCGCGCAGTTTCTGTAAGAGTTTTGCTCATCAGGAATGGACCTCTTGTTTTTGCAAATGCCTTCCATATGTATAGTAGGCCGCGCAGGCTCCTTCAGCTGAAACCATTGTGGCTCCCAGTGGATGATCCGGCGTGCATTCTTTTCCAAACGCAGAGCAGTCATGCGGTTTTTTCACGCCTTTCAGGACAAGCCCGCTGATGCAGAGTTCGGATTCCTGCGTATCGATCTCTTCCACTTCGAACAACCGTTCTGCATCATGGTCGCGATAATCATATTGCAGTTTGTATCCGCTTTTTGGAATCGTGCCCACGCCGCGCCACTTCCGGTCGCACACTTCGAACACTTTGTTGACAAGATCCTGCGCCGGACGATTTCCTTCACGCGTGATGACTCGCGAATACTGATTCTCCACTTCGGCCTTCCCGGCTTCTAGTTGGCGAACACACAGAAGGACCCCTTCCAGCAGGTCGACCGGTTCGAATCCAGTGATTACGATCGGGACTCTGTAACGGTCAGCAACCGGTTCGTATTCTTTGTAACCCATTACCGCGCAAACGTGCCCCGGACCCAGAAAGGCCTGCACGCGGTTCAAAGGAGATTGAAGAATTGCCGTCATGGAAGGAGGAACCAGTACGTGCGAAACCAGAATCGAATAGTTCTTAATACCGGATTGTTTCGCGAACCAGACGGACATCGCATTTGCAGGAGCGGTCGTTTCAAAGCCTATCGCGAAGAAGACGACTTTCTTGTCC
>JBKKAT010000376.1:0-4309 GCA_046714535.1 Acidobacteriota bacterium
CGAAACTGTTTGTACTTGACCCCACCCGTCAAAACAATATCCGCTATGTGTGTGGAATCTTGCAAGTGATGAGACAACGCGGCCTGCGGCAACTCCTGGGCTGAGATCCGGTGCGGAAACGCTACAGGACCGATCGCCGGATCACCGCGCAGCCCGCCATAAAAATGCACAAGTGTGTCAGGATTCAGCTGCAGGGCGTATTGGGCGCCCAGCTCCATGAACAGATCGTGAGGGTGCTGCCCATCGATGATCGGTTCACCATCGGCTGTTTCTCCGGTTTGAAATAACAATGGATATTGCCCGTCTTGAATTGTTCCTGGTTCTAAGCTCAACATGGACCGAATGAGAAAACTGCTATTCGAATTAAGCTGACGCTCTCCGATCAACATCAAGTGATTCGTAGAGAACACATCATCACGGCCGCGTGGCCCTGACTGCTCGATCACATTCAGGAAAGCGTAACCATGAACCATCAGGCTCCAGTCCCCGATCATTTTCATCGGCATAGCCATGGAACTTGATTGCGGGTTTACGGCGGTACCTGCGCCCTGGGTCATAAAAAACTGTGAAGCGGGATTATCCTGCATCGTATCCGGCATCTGGTGATGAGCGTGCGGATCCTGCGGCTGTTCTTTTTCAGCAGGCGGAGTGTCGTGTTGGTGTTGCGCAATTAGCGTGGATGAAAAAAACAACACTAAAGATAGGATGAATAACGTCAAATTTCTTGTAATCATTGCGTTCCTCGGACTTAGTAGTTAACGGACAGAAATAGAGAGCGAGACACAACTCAAGAAGAAATCAGATCCGAAGAACTGTGCTGGCTGGAGGACTGGAGTCCTGGAAGAAATAGAAATCCATCGATCTGCTTTTAGTAGAAACAATAGTGATCGTTGAAACAGCAGAGGGTATAACTTGAGGGGAATCTGCCACAAAAAAGAAAGAGGTCTCGGTCGACGGCAGAACCGCTTCTCCGCTACAACAGAATTTTTCTGGTTGAGGTTTGTCTGGATTCTCTTTTTCCGTGTGGCAATGTTCTGGTGTTTTACCCGACGCTAACATGTCGGGGACAGAACACGTAGACACGCAGAAAAAGATTGCAACACTGCATCCCAAAATACCCAGGCATCGAAGCGAAAAATACATAATTCTACCAATGGTAAGCTTCGTTTTATCTCTTTGCAACGAGAATACCTGCTGAGTTATTCAGCTTTAATCGTAATTTTGCATTGCCGGCACTGAACTGATGAGGCCTGCTTGATTGAGCCGGCAGCTGTCCAAACATCACAATTTGAAAGGTTACCGGGAATCATTTCTTCACTTCGATCATTGTTTTCAGACGCAATTGGAATTCCTTTTCATTCAGGAAAGGAGCTTTGTCAATTCCTCTTAACTGATGCATCCAAAAAGTGGGCTGCGGAACATCTTTCTGCCACGATGTCGAACGGTCGAACAGAAAGTAAACGTCCCAGGCAACGGAATCAAACCCCAGGCGGTGTTGCCATGCGGTACCGGTGATTCGGTTTTCGTCCCAGTAGTGTCGCACGCGCGGATCATGAAATTCTGATCCGCGTTCGATTGCATCATTCTTAGAATCGCTTCGCATAATGGGAAGCCATACAAAATAAGCGACGACATTCTCACTCTTGAGGCTTTTGAGAGTTGTTTGCATATCGGAGTACCCCCGACGGCACATACCTCACGTTGGTGAAAGAAGAGCAATGAGCCGCACCTTACCTGCGTCTGAATTGAATTGCTTTTGAAGCTCATCAATATTCTTCAGATCTCGTAATTGGTCCTGTGCAGAAGTTTGTAACACGCCGCAAATCAGAAGAAGCAAGCTGGTAAATAGTGATTTCATGTTTTTACCTCAACAGTCCCGCTAGGGGCTTTTTGCAGTTGCAGGATAAAACCAGTGATATTTTCGTCAACGTCTTTTGGGTACGCAAATTCCATGCGGGTTCCTAATTGGAGTGCAACTGTTCGGAAAAGTTCGATCATTTTGAGTAAAGCTTCCCAGCTATCATTCCGGTCGAAATGCGCGAATGTATGATGAAGATTGTTCCAGATTTCAGGGCTGACCCATTCATGCATTTTTGTACCCATCCAAAAGGTTTCGTAATTCCAATTGTGTCTACCTTGTTCATTCCATTCGATCATGCGCAGAAGGAATGTTTTGGCTGACCAGTCTCTAAATTTCACCAACCACAATTCGTCTCGCTTCAAATATTTCGCCACGTGATATGCTTCGAACCAAAATTCTTTGCATACAGAAACGAATTCTTCCTCGGTGGGCGCTCGTTTTTCGTCCGGCAGCAGTTTCTTAATCTGAGCGCTTACATCTTCCTTATCCAGAAGAACGCGATAGGCACTGGTCCAGCGCATCTTTGGAAGTAGAGCGATTGGATAAAGGGCAAAGTCGACTTTGATGCCATGCTCATAGATAACCAACCTGGTAGGAATCATTTCGTTCGCTTCGTCATATTGGTCGGGTACGGAGAGCCATGCCTTACCAAATCGAGAGAGCCATTGATCATCCTGAATATAGCATTCATAGTTTTGCATGAATATTCTTACGTCGAAGTCCGCCAGGTAATCCGTTTGTTGGCTTTGTGCTGCCCTGGAGCCAACGAGGACCAGCGCTCGTACGCGATCTTCTTCTTTCGCCCATCGGATAATATTGGAGAGGAGATGGTTTGATGTATTCATTGTCTCACTGTACAACGGTTGTAAAGATTTACTCAAAGTAGTTGGAATAGGAGTGTCGGGGATCAGTTGAAGCGAATTTTGCTGATGGTTGCGCCGTGTACCGGCTGTTTGGGGCTGCTTGAAGGCATGCGATTCGGCTATCGGAAGGTAGAAGGCGGGTCCGACGACCCGCCTTCGCCTGTACGGATACTATTTTTGCATCGATGACTTCAGAGCTTGGAAGGTGGGTGGCCACAAACCAACGAACAGTGCGGCCTGTTTCCTTCCGGTCACGAAAAGAGCAATGGATGCTGCTATCGAGCCAATCGTGAGCCAGTGAAAGGTGCTCATTCCGGTCGTATGCTTGCCCAATTTATGCATCGATTTTCCAAATGATTCCGCTTGATCTTTAAAAAACATGTAAACCTCCAGTTTTGTAATTTCAATAATGAATCTAAGCCGCGTGCACCGATAGTCTACTGCACGGAGCTATATTTGGTGGTTTTACTACGCAGTTATTTTTGTATGTACACAAAGCGTTACTATCCTCTTCTTCAGTTACACGGCCTCCGTTTTGCGAGGCGCAGATCAATCATATGCGTTAAAAATAACGATAATACCAACAATCGCAGCTAGTACACCGATTACTGCCTATGTATTCGGAGATTGAATCTGACCATAGAATGGAGTATCTGTTTGAAAATCAGGCATAAATTTGAGCAGAACGGCCTGTACGAAAATAAGCGATAGCAGCCTCAGAGCTGAATCATCAGAACATCATCCTTTTATGTACGATGTTCGCATCCCGGCCGATGGGACTGTAACACTAGAAGCCACTTGCATCTTTGTGTGAACTTGACAGAACGCTTTCATACACTGATGTAGACTTGAATCAAAGCTCAAGCGAGTAGGAGAGTTTCATGAAGGGACAAATCATTCTTGTGTCGGGTTTGTTTTTGGTTCTTGTACTTTTCATCAGTTCGGCTAATTCCGTCAACGAAGGTGATATTAAATCCATGCAAATTCCGATTGAATCCGAAGAAGAGTATTCACCCTGTTGTGAATCGCAGGTCCCGGAGCGCAGTGTTGAAGTACAACAACGGGATCGTGTACCTGAACATGTAGTGCCTGTAGACTCTGCGACTTTCAAACGATGGAAAGAAGAGGCAAAGCACAGATCGGATGCTCCACGTGGCACGATGACTTTTCATGCAGAAGAATATCCGTTACATCCGTCGGCGCCGGGAGTATCAAAAAAGTTTCAAGGACTGGATCAATCTCAAGGCGGAACCTTTCCGCCGGATACGAATATTGCCGTAGGAGAGACGCATGTCATTGAAGCTGTAAATGTTGCATACCGTCTCTCTACTAAAACAAACACAAATATTGTCATTCAAAGTTTAAAATCCTTGCACAACGAGAGCTCCGGATTTCTATTCGACCCCAGGGTCCACTATGATCGTTTCTCCAAGCGATTTATTGCTGTTGCTGCCCAAACACCCTCCTCCTTTATTCATGTGGCGGTTTCGCGAAACAGCGCTCCGGCCGATCTCGATCAATCCTGGTGTACTTATAGAATTCGAGCAAAGACTCGGGGCGGAAAGGCCGCTGATTATCCGATTGT
>JBKKAT010000377.1:0-5225 GCA_046714535.1 Acidobacteriota bacterium
ACTTCCACGTGCCGCAAAACGGGAAAAGGAACGGTGAGGATTGCGTAGTCTCCCTTTGCCTCGAATTTCCCGGCCGGCGTTTGATAGTGAATCGTAACGTCGGTCGGTGACTGATCGATCGCAATCATTTTTGCACCGAAACGGATGTGATTCTTCAAAGCAGGGACAAACGCGCCTGGGAGCCGGTCACTTCCTCCTTCGATTTGAACGACATCAGTGAAACAGTCTCCCGCCTCTTCGCGCAACACTTCCAGGAAAGACAGGTTCATGGTTGCTTCTTGATTTTGCTGCAGACCGAACATTTCAATCATTCCTTCCGACCACTTGTGCGATTCCAGGAATTCGCGCACGGAATAGTGATCGTATTGCGCAACGATTTCCGGCCAGGCATTTTCTCCTTCCGTTTTCAAACGGGAAAGAATCGGATGAAGCGCTTTTTCCCAGAGCTTAGTGGCGGTTGTACCCCGCTCCTGATCTGCGCAGGGAAACTTTAAAAGGTCCGGATCCGCATCCCCATCTTTCATGCGGTGCTTATTTCCATGAAAGAAGTAATATCCATTACAGTTTCCCATGGTGAAAGGAAACGTCTTCAAATGAAATTTGTCTAAATAAGCTAGCGTTAGCTTATGTGACCGGGGGAGACGCATGGCGCCGGCTTCGGCATACAGTCCTTGCGCGAAAGGTTCTCTAATTGTGTAGATGCGGCCACCGACTCGTCCTTGCGCTTCCAGGATCAGCGGGTCATGTCCGGCTCGCAATAATTCGTAACCGGCAACCAGGCCGGCCATTCCTGCGCCCACGATCACGACTTTATGCCGGTTGCCGTTATTGGACGAAAGTCCGTGCCGGGCCAGCGCCAGGTAATCGATCGACATCACACTTTTTTACCACAGAATCACGCATAAGTGACATTCCATGATGCAGGCGAGACGCCTGCGGCCCATAATGCCGGCCGGAGGCCAGCGCTCCATAGGCCTGCCGTCCATGCTTATCGGCCGACGAAATTTTGCAGTTGTTTGATCGCGTCCTGGATATCCGGCTGATTTGGTTGAATCGTGAGTGATTTTTTCCAGTATGTAAGAGCGCGATGATAATCCTTTCTCAAACTGCAAATTTTTCCCAGTTGTCTGTAGGCTCGCCAAAAATCCGGTGAAAACTGCACCGCCGTTTTGTAATGCGTCTCGGCAACATCCGATTGATTCTGAGCTCTGGAAATTTCGCCCAGGTAAAATGCCGCGTAAGCGGCATACGTTCCCTGGCTTTCCACATCCAGAATCTGAAGCAACACCGGTTTTGCATCCATAAACTTCCTTTCTTTCAGCAGCCCCAGCGCGCGATCCATCAGTTGCGGCGCGCCTTCCTTCGATGCAATTCCATCAATCACATCGACAAGCCTTTCTGCAGAAAATGGTTTCGGCAGAAATACATTGGCCCCTTCGTGAAAAGCTTCCCGCTCCACTTCCAGCGCTGATGACACAACAACAGGAATGGATCGAGTCTCTGGATTTTTCCGGATATGCGATAGCAAAGCAAAACCGCTTTCGTCCCCCATCATGATGTCCACGATGACGACGTCAGGAATTTCGCTTAACAACAAACGTTTGGCGTGACTAACACTCTGACTATGGACTACTTCGTAGCCCGCATCCTCAAGCGCTGTCGCCATGAGAAAGCAGATGCTAGGTTCGTCCTCGACTAAGAGAACTCTGGCTCTTGCCCCCATATACCTTTTCCCCCGAAAATGAACTTTCGGGGAAAATAATACCATAAGATCTGACAGGAATAAAAATTAGTTGACTTTGTCAACTTTTGCTAGCGGTCGATGACCAGACGGACGCTGTTCATAAATCCATCTTTCGTGTTGCTGATCCGGATGATCTCTCCGCGGACGATCAATTCCTTTTGATTATACTTCTTGGAAAGCGCTTCATTTAAGAGGATTTTTAGCTCGAGGCGATCGCCGACTGTAAAGATTTGTTTATGTACAAAAGCACACCCGCCGGCCGATAGATCGGATAGTTGTCCGGGGCTTTTTACTCGGTTCGTGATCCGGCCATTTTGATCGATCGAACCGATGTAGACCGGTGAATCGAAACGCATTCGTTTCTGGCGTCTTCGTTCGTCAGCCATCTTGTGTAACAGTCTAACCTGACCTTCACAAAAATTCTACGGTAGGCATTCTGTAGGGGCAGGGCTTGTCCCTGCCCGCGCGCTACTTCAGACTCTTGCCGTGATGCAAAACATGTTTTGCACACAGTAGGACAGCGCTGTCTAATGGATAGCTTCCGAAGTATGCATGCGTAAGTTTCGAGTTTGGATCCCTGGTATAAGCGACCTGAACTTTCTCTTGAAAAGACTGAGCCAGTTCTTCAAACGTAGCAACCGCTGATTTTTGATCCGCGCGCACACTTAGTGGCCGGGTTTCTTTGGGTGCTCTTGCTCTTCCGGGAAAAATGCCAGTTTTGATGATCCCAGGCAGAATCAACCATCGCGCTAGAGCTTTTTGCCAGAAGTTCGTTACGACCCTCATCCCGGAACCGCCATTTAATTCCTGCAATAACACCTCATAAACCAGCGTGAGATGTTCGGTTACTTGCGCCGGAGTCCATTTCTCAGGATCCGGGACAGCGGACCACTCCCCCTCCGGTATGTTGATGGCTGTAACCGTGAATGCGGCAACAGCATCCGCATGCTCTTTCAATGACTCTTCCAACAACTCTTGCCGCGTTTTTTTCATCGAACCTTCGCCTCTATATTAAACCTTTACCAGAATCTGGCACAACAAATCGGCCAATTGATCCCACTCCTGCGACGTTCCACGGCTGCAACCTTTCCTATCGCAACCTGGTCAATTAAATTGTTAGCAATGAGGCAAAAGTTGCAAACATTCCCGGATTTTCTTCGTCTTATAGCACATGGAGGTGTCGTGAATCGAAGGTTCATTCAAAAAATGTTCTTGCTCTCATGCATTCTTTTAGCGATTGGGGTGACGGCGAATGCAGAGGATCCGGCTCCACCGGCGCCACAACCACTTCCCAGATCGTCCGGATCCATGACGCTGGACGGAGATCTGAATGATCCCATTTGGAGGGACGCTCTGGTGATCGATCGTTTTTACGAAACCTCCCCGGGGGATAACATTCCGGCAAAAGCAAAGACGATCGCATATGTCACTTATGACGACGATTATTTTTACATCGGGATCAAAGCCGATGATCCGGATCCGAAAAAGATTCGCGCACCGTTTGTAGAAAGAGATCAGGTGATTGGTACGGATGACAACATTGCTGTTTTTCTGGATGCTCGCAATGATAAACGAAGTGCAATAGAACTACGCGTGAACCCCAGAGGGATTCAGGCCGATGGTATTTTCGATGATGTGAACGGTAGTGAGGACTTTTCGCCCGATTTTTTTTACGATACGGCAGCCAAAATCACGTCGGAAGGATGGCAGGCAGAATTTCGAATTCCGCTCACAACTCTTCGCTATCCCAAAACCGATCCACAAACGTGGCGAATTCTTGTCTGGCGCAACTATCCACGCGATTTTCGTTACGCATTTCATAGTGCTCCCATCTCCCGCGGTTCGAACTGTTTGGTCTGTCACACCCATGAACTGACGAACATCACCAGGTTACCGTCTTCTCGCCATCTGGTTGTTGCGCCCTACGCAACAGCGTCTGAATTGTGGCGTCGCAGGGACCCAAACGATCTGGAGTCTTCCTTTACCAATGATCCTGTAGATGGCGATGTCGGCGTAGATGTCAAATGGAATCCCACGGCCAACAGCGCAATCGATGCAACCATCCAGCCCGATTTCTCGCAGGTTGAATCGGACGTTCCGCAAATCGCGACCAATCAACGTTTCGCGCTGTTTTTTCCGGAAAAACGTCCGTTCTTTCTAGAAGGATCCGATCTGTTCAATTCTCCGATCCAGATGGTCTATACAAGAACTATTACCAGTCCTCAATGGGGATTAAGGGGTACCGGTGAAATGGGAGATTTTTCGTATACCGTGCTTTCTTCAAAGGACGAAGGGGGCGGACTCGTCATCATTCCGGGTCCCACGTTTTCGGATTTTGCACTGCAGGATTTCAACTCTTATGTCTCGCTGGGCAGGTTGCGACGCGATTTTGGAAGCTCATCATTCGGAAGCTTTTTGTTTAGCGACCGTGAAATCTCGGGAGGGGGGCACAACAGAGTGTTCGGACCCGATGCGCAGTGGCGACCAACCGGTTCCGATATCGTTACGGGACAGTTCTTATACAGTGATACGGAAAATCCTGATCGCCCCGAGTTGTCTCCCTACTTTGATGGCGCGCGTTTGAAATCTCACGCAGCTTACTTTAACTGGGATCATCAAAAACAAAAGTACGATTGGCGCTTCCGCTACAACGATTTCGGGGATGATTTTCGCGCCGATACAGGTTTTGTGCCACAGGTTGGATTTCGCGAACTACAAGGCGGCGGTGGATGGCGATTTTATCCGAAGAGCGGGCCGATTGCATTTTTTCGGACTTACGCCGTTGCCGATAAATTTTTTCTGACAAATGGGGATGACCTCGGCCATGATTATTTTCCGGGAATTTTTCTCATCGGGAGTAGAAATCTAAATGCAGAAGTCGAATTTCATAACAATAAAGTAAAGGTTGGAGATGAGCTTCTCACACAAAACTATCTCTCCTATTTTGTCCAATTCGACCCTTCAAGACGGCTTCCACGCATCACCTTTTTCGGACGAATCGGTGATTCGATCGACTTTGATAATGCGCGCGAAGGAAGCGGTTCGAACTTTACGGTGCAGGCTACCGTGCGCCCCTGGGATAATCTCACACTGACCGGTGATGCGACCCGCGAGTGGCTCAATGTCGATGATCCGAATGCAAACGGACGCCTCTACACCGCTTCCATTGCGCGAATGAAAGCTGTCTATGTTTTCAATGCGCGTTCTTTCGTGCGGGTGATCGGACAATACGTGACCACAAAACGGGATCCGGACCTTTACACTTTTGACGTTTCCGAACGCGATGGAACTTTTCTTGGATCGATCCTTTACGGTTATCGCTTGAACTGGCAAACAGTCTTCTTTGTTGGCTATGGGGATAATGGAATTGTCACAGAGAACAATTCCATTGCTCGAACGAATCGTTCGCTGTTTTTGAAAATCTCCTACGCCTGGCAGCAATAAAATGACCGCCGGCTTCAGCCGGACATCTGAGTTCCTC
>JBKKAT010000378.1:0-2921 GCA_046714535.1 Acidobacteriota bacterium
CACCAGTACTTGATTGGAAGCCGGTGAAGGGTCCGCCGCTGTTCCCTCGAAAATGTGAATCCCTTCGGGACCGGTCTTTTCCTTCTTGTAGATCCATGCGCGCATTGCTTGATATTCTATCAAAGTTTAAATTGCTATCATTACTTATGCGCAAAATTGTTTTGATTCTGGCGTTAGCAACGGCTTTCGCAGCGGGCGGCTATTTCTATTTCCGGAAAATTGCCAAACCTCCGATCGCTCGTAACGTTCTTCTGATCACGATCGACACGCTTCGCGCAGACCATCTCGGGATTTATGGATATCCGCCTGCGCAAACGCCCAACATCGATCGACTGGGCGAAGAAGGCGCGCTCTTTCAAAATTCGATCGCTGTCATTCCATTGACGCTCCCCTCGCATTCTTCCATGATGACCGGCTACAACCCTTATGTTCATGGTGTCCGCGACAATGGCGGATTCTATCTGGATGACAAGGCACAGACTCTTGCTGAGACGATGAAATCGAACGGTTTTGTCACCGGCGGATTCGTTAGCGCTTTTGTATTGGACCGCAGATGGGGAATTGCTCAGGGTTTTGATGAGTATTTCGACAACTTTGAATTGTCGAAGTACAAAACGGTCAGTCTGGACTCAGTGCAACGACGCGGGGATGAGACTCTCCAGCAGTCGCTCGACTGGATCGGCAAGAACAAGGACTCCCGTTTTTTTGCCTGGGTGCATTTCTACGATCCCCATACTCCTTACGATCCTCCGGAGCCGTTTCGCTCTGCCGCAAACACAAAAGGCGCGGTCGGACTCTATGACGGCGAAATTTCCTATTCCGATAATCTGATCGGGCGGATGAGAGAATACCTCGAACAAAATGATTTGCTGGATACTACACTTGTAATACTAACCGCTGATCATGGTGAATCTCTGGGCGAGCACGAGGAATCGGGGCACGGTTTCTTCATTTACGATGCCACGATGAGAGTTCCGTTAATCATACGAATGCCCGGCGCGAAAGGGGTGAAAGTAAAAGATCAGGTTCGCAGCATCGACTTGTTTGCTACGATTTGTGACGCAACCGGGGTGGCGGCCAAGACCGGGGAGGGGACCAGCTTAATGCCGCTGGTGCACGGTGGAACTTTGAGCAAAAAGCTGGTGGCGTATAGCGAATCTTACTATCCCCGTTTTCATTACGGATGGAGTGAGCTGAAGGCCTTGCGCACGAACGATTACAAGTACATCCAGGCGCCCGATCGCGAGTTATACCGGCTCAGTGAGGACTCTGGAGAAAGGGCCAATACTTATACCCGCGAGCAAAAGCGAGCCCAGCCTTTTGAAACGGAGCTGGCAACGATGCTCGCGAATTTTGCAACCGTAAAAGGTCCGCAGACAATGGATGATGATTCACTCGAAAAACTGCAAGCTCTGGGGTATATCGGATACGTAGCTCAAACGCATACGGCAGAATCGGGAGTGCTTCCCGATCCCAAATCAAAAATCCGCCTTTACAACCGGATCAAGATTGCTCAATCGTTTTCGGCCGAAGGGAAGTTAGCAGATGCGTTTACCAACATCCGGAGAGTTCTACAGGAGGATGACCGAATACTGGAAGCGCATCTCCTCTTAGGAAATCTTTATGACAAGGAAAAAAAACATCCTCTGGCACGGGAAAGTTTTCAAAATGCATTGAAGTTTAATCCCGACTATGTGCCTGCTATTTTTGCACTCGCCAGAGTCTACAAACAAGAAGGCAATTATGAAGCAGCGAAGGCCGGATTTCTGCATTTGATGCAGAAGGATCCACGAGATTCAAAAGCGTATTTCAATTTAGCCGATATCGCGCTCGAAGAAAAGAATTTTGAACAGGCTCTGTCTTACTTTAAGAAGGTGGTGGATCTGGATCCGGAACAAGCTATTTCGCGGAACCGGCTCGGGGCCTGTCTGGTGGAGCTGAAAAAGTATGACGAAGCAGTTCCCGAATTGCAGAAAGCTCTTCAATTCAATCCCCGAATTCCGAACGCGCATTTCAATCTGGCTTTGGTTCATGAAGAGAAACAGGATCTGGAACAAGCGAGCGTCGAATACAAGAAGGAAATCGAACTGTTTCCGGAATCCTACCCGGCAAATTTTAATTTGAGCCGTGTTTATCGCAAGCAGGGAAGGCGTCTCGAGGAACGTTCCGAGCTGGAAGCCTGCATTCGTTCCAAACCTGATTTTGGAATCGCGTATTTGTATCTGGCTAAGAATCTTATGGATACCGGTGGAGATATACTCCAGGCAAAAACCTTTGCCGAGGAAGGGATTCAAAAGCTGCAGGAAAAGTCACAGCTCCCTTTTGGGCACTTTCTTCTGGCAGATATTTACAATCGCTTAGGAAAACCACGCGAGGCGATGCAGCATGTGCAACAAGCACGCGCACATTCTTAGTGCAAAGTGCTTAGTGCTGAGTATTGAGTACTGAGCTTTCGAGGCTTCTCCTCAGCACTCAGCACTTTGCACTCAGCACTTCTTTCTTAGCGCTTTTTGCCGCCGCGAGCCATCTTCGTGCGGGCTACGTCTCCATCCTTATCGATGAAGTACATGTAACCAGATTCTTTTTTTACTGCTGTCTTCGCAACTTTCTCTGTCTTGCCTTTCTGAGACTTGCTATGACCACGTACCATAGGAGCGCGGCTGATGTCACCATCCGCGTCCAAAAAATACAGATATCCAGATTCCCTTTTCACTCCTGCTCGATTCACTTTTTCTTGTGCCATTCTCTTCTCCTTTTTAACGTCATAATTTGAATACCATTTCGCTGCCTTCTAAAAAGGCAATGTAATATTAATAGCACTCCGTTCTCGAGAGTCAAGCACCTTATTTTCATGCTAAAATGGCGGGCTATTAGGA
Source organism: Acidobacteriota bacterium (assembly GCA_046714535.1). GTDB lineage: Bacteria > Acidobacteriota > HRBIN11 > JAKEFK01 > JAKEFK01 > JAKEFK01. The sequence goes on from JBKKAT010000378.1 coordinate 2,877, forward strand.
GGATGCCATCGTGAGCCTATCTAACAGTGAAATGGAGAAATTTGC
>JBKKAT010000379.1:0-5854 GCA_046714535.1 Acidobacteriota bacterium
ACCAGGGTCAAATCGTTTTCCGGAATGGTAAAGTCAGCGTAGATTGGATCCATCCGCTGAATCGTCAAGAGCGGTTGTTCCGCGGTTGGATCTACGATATTTCCAAGATCCACAAGTCTTTGGCCCGCGCGTCCTTCAATGGGGGAACGGATGAAACAGTAATCAAGATTGATTCGGGCTGTCTCGAGTTGCGCGCGACTGTGCTTGAGTTGAGCTTGCGCTACCTCCACAGCATTTTTTCTTGTATCGTAGTCCCGTTGCGAGATTGCTTTCGTTTCGATAAGATTTGCAACCCGCTCGAATTCAATCTTCGCGAATTCAACAGCTGCTTTCTTTTCTGCGATCATTGCTTCCGCGACATGCAGTTCCGCCTGATAGGGCCGCGGATCAATCGTGAAAAGACGTGCGCCACGGCCAACATAGGCCCCATCCTCAAAATGGATTTGTGTGATGCGTCCCGAAACCTGAGGCTTTATCTCCACCATTTCGCGTGCAACGCTTGTTCCCACCGCGTCCAAATAAACAGGCACATCCTGTGTTACCGCCGCACCAACCGTCACGGGAGCAGGTGGCCGCTCAAACGATGGTGCTTTGTTTTCACCGCAACCCATTAAATCGACGGCCAATGCGATGGCCGCAAGAACCATTAAAATCCGATAAAAATTCGAGGTCATTGCCACTCCTCCTTCGAGTTACTCAAACTCGTTTTCCTCTGATATAAGTCGAACCGCAGAGAGATAAATCGACACAAGTTCTAACTATTTTGAATCCCATATATTTCATTCGTGAAATATTTCTGTTACCGAAGTATTAACAAACAATCCAAGCTCCGCAATCTGTGGAGGTCGAAATTCTATGCTACTGTTTCGATTTCGACGTTTTGTTTCGGTATTTCGAACGAGAATCCTTCCTTTAGTATCAGGAATTCATCTTCACCAATGTCATACCGTTTCATCGCCTGCCTCAGGTCCGTCACCGGTTCGTTCTGACCATCATCTGCCAGAGGAAACGTTCCGTAATGCATTGCGATGCTGATTTCTGTTTTTAAATCCAAATGGACTTTCACCGCTTCCTCCGGTGAAATGTGAACGGGCGACATGAACCACAGCGGTTTATAAGCCCCTATCGGAAGTAACGCCGCTCGCAAAGGAGCGAATCGCTTTCCGATTTCCTGAAAAATGTCTTTGTCGTATCCGGTATCTCCTGCAAAATAAAGATTTCCGGACTTCGTTTTTAAGACGTATCCACCCCACAGGGTGGCATCACGATCGAAGAGACCGCGGCCCGAAAAATGCTGAGCCGGAACAATGGCCAGAGTAACCGAATCGTTCAACTCTATTTCACTCCACCAGTCACCCTCCCTTCCACTGGAGATGCCTTTTTCATTCAGGAATGCCTTGACCCCCAGTGGCGCAATCATGACCGGCTGATTGCGTTGAAATAGTTTCTTCAGTGTTGGAAGATCGAGATGATCGTAATGATTGTGACTCAATATCACGGCATCAATTTCAGGAAGATCTTCAAAACGGATACCGGGTGCCCTCATCCTTTTGGGTCCCGCCCAGGAAAAGGGACTCGAACGCTCAGACCAGATCGGATCTGTAAGAATATTCAATCCGTCTACCTGTATAAGAAAAGTCGAATGATTGACAAAAGTTATACGGATTCCATCGAGCACCTGCGCGACCGGTTTTTCCCCGGGCGTAGCATTCGTTATGTTGTTCCATTCGCCCTGTTCGCGCTGCAACATCCATTTCGCAAAGCCTTTTTGCTCTTTCACTCTAAGGTTAAAAAATTTCTTTCCGTCAAAATGATCCGAAGGGGGACCCGAATATCGAGGCACTGAAAGCGAATACCCAACGATCAGTGAAACCGCCACGATCAGCGCAAGTGCAGATAAGATAAAAGTGATCATTATTTTAAGCACCGTTTATCCTTATAATACTTTTAACTACGGTCTGCATATATTTTAGTTCCAGAATAATTTGTATTTCGAAGTATCTACCGATAGAAAAATCTCGTGTTGAGTCGTGGCAAGAAATTTTATGCGACGGATGCTTTCCTTTCTCTCTGGATTCTGTCAGCGATTTTCCTGAATAAACTGACTAATAGCTCCTGTTCCTCTTTGTTCAGCGCGCCCAGCATGCCTCGCACCATTCCCAAACGAACCTCCAACGCCTGTTCGTAACTCACTCGTCCTGCCGCTGTTAATTCAACGCGAACAATTCGGCGGTCCTGCTCAGATCGTTCCCTTTTAACCAGTCCCTTTGCCACCAGGGCATCGATGAGTCCGGTAGCCGTGCTTAACGAAAGCCGCGCGTGATCCGCAACCTCACTCATGATCATCGAACCATACCGGCCGAGAGTTTCAATCAACGTAATCTCGGGTTTCCTGCATACATCCATTCCCGGATGTTGCTGCGTGAATACATAACGGTGGACGATCGATTCGAGATGGTCCATCATTTCCTTTTCTTTTTTCCCCATGGGCGCCATAGTTTTATTCTCCAATACTTCGGAATTCGAACAATTGGATATTAGAACTATTCGGGCGGCAAGTCAAGCAGGAGTGGGGGTCAGGAATGGTAAGATCAAAGAACAATGAAGAGAATCGTTTCTATGTCAACCTGTATCATCTTTGTCCTTAGCGTTTTGGCTGACGGGCAGCAGTTACTCTCTACCGAGGATCTGAGACTCCGTGTCACACTTTCGGAGGTGGAGATTTCGCCGGATGGCAAAAAAGCGGTCCTCATTGTTGCCCGCCCCGATTTTGAAAAAAACAGCTTTTTCCGCGAATTGGTTCTAGTGAATCTCGAAACCAGACAGCAGTCCACGCTTACGCAAATGAAGGGCGTCATGGAACCATTATGGGGGCCTCAAGTCGACCGCATCTCCTTTCTGGCCGAGACAGAACTTGGACTTCAAATCTTCTTGCTGCCCTTACAAGGAGGTGAGCCGCAACAGATCACGCACATCAATGGTGGCATTCTGCATCACACATGGAGTCCGGATGGGACGCGGTTTGCCTTTGTTGCCGGTCAGGAATCGCCGCAAAAAACCGGCGTGGACAAATTCAAGAACGCATTCGAAGTGGGCAGCAACAATTACTTAACGACGGAAGCGCCGGCTCAAAATTACGCGGGAATTGTTCATATCGACAAATGAGAACCGAAGCGAATCAGTCCGCAAGGTGTAATCGTTGCTACGGAGTTTTACAATTCTTCCCTGTCCTGGAGCCCCGACAGCACCAGGCTCGCAGTAAATGTTTATCCTTCCTCCCGATCCGGCGACAGCGATCTGGGAAAAATCCATATGTTGAATTTAGAAAGCATTAATTTACATCCATTGACCAATCATACCGGCCAGGAGAGCCCGGGATATTTTTCGCCTGACGGAAAGGAAGTGATTTTTTTCTATCCCCGAGATGGAGTTCCGGCAAATCTCAGTGAGATTTATTCTGTTACTGCAACGGGAGGTACAAGCCAAAGCCTGACACGAAGCCTCGATCGTGAGGTGTTCGATTTCGCATGGTTATCAGATGGCAGACTTCTGGTCACGGGTTATGACGGATTGAAGTCCGCGGTCTGGCTCCGTGAAAATGCTGGCAAATTTACTCCTCTTGATACGGGCGAAATCATAGAAGTGATTGAATTCAGTGCTAGCAAAACCGGCAGCATCGTGTTCATTGGTGAGGAAAAATACAGACCGGCCGAGTTGTATTACAAAACGACGGTCGATGCAAAGCCGGTTCGCATAACAGATCTGAATGATAGAATCGCCGCGCGCAAACAGGGGGTCCGCGAAGCCTTCTCATGGAAAAGCACCGGTGGTTTTGAGGCTGATGGCATACTAACGTATCCGCCCGATTTCGACGCGAAGCAAAAATATCCGCTGGTGCTGCTCATCCACGGCGGCCCCACCGCGGCCTCTACACTCGCTTTTAGCATGACCGCGCAGCTTATGGCGGCAAAGGGCTGGATCGTATTTGAACCGAACTATCGCGGAAGCAATCACAACGGTAACGCATTCCAAAGAGCCATTGCCAACGATGCCGGCGAGGGACCCGGGCAGGATGTGATGTCCGGGGTAAATGAATTGAAGAAGAAGCCTTTCGTGGATTCAAAAAGAATTGCAGTGTCAGGCTGGTCTTATGGTGGATGGATGACGGCCTGGATGATTGGACGCTATCCGGATGAGTGGGTGGCGGCCGTGGCGGGAGCTGCGCCGGTCGATTACACCGACATGTACAGTTTGAGCGATCTGAACCGCATGCGAAGGCACGCGATCACGGAGTCTCCTTATATCGGTAAGAATCTGAAAAGCGCCATGGAACAGTCACCGATCAAGAATTTTTCAAAAATCAAAACCCCTACTCTGATCCTTTCAAAAGCCGCAGATTCCAGGGTCAGCATCACAGGCTCGTACAAGCTCTTCAATGCGTTGCGGGACAACGGGGTGAAAACGCAATTCATTGTGTATCCCGGTGCCGGTCACCTGGTCACGGATCCAGTCCGCGCTCAAGATGTTTACGACCGCTGGCTCCAATGGCTCGAACAATTTCTGTCCGCGCCTCGATGAAACCTTCCGCCGGGTGGGGTACGTGTTTTCGATTGAATATGAGTTCAAACGAAACCTCAGAGGCTTCCGGCTGGTTGAACTTTGAATCTCGAACTTGTATATTATTTTCTGCTTGGCAGCAGCCCTACGCGCTGACGCATCGACGCGTCAACGCGAAGACGATCTTTGCCGAAGTGGTGGAATTGGTAGACACACCATCTTGAGGGGGTGGCGCCGCGAGGCGTGGGAGTTCGAGTCTCCCCTTCGGCACTAACGCGTCGACTCGTCGTGCGTTCCTTGCCTCTATCGCGTCAAACCCTCCGCTTTGCGTCACGCATCCGTTATTTGACCCTTGAATTCACACATTGTTATGTGTAATCTACTGTGTAGATTATGGCAACGAATTTGGATATCAATGAGAAGTTGTTAGACGAAGCGCTTAGAATCGGACGGAATCGAACAAAGAAGGCGACCGTAGAACAAGCGTTACAAGAATACATTCAGCGCCGAAAACAACAAAGGATCCTGAAGCTTTTCGGAAAGATCGAATACGATTCCTCCTATAACTACAAGGAACAACGCCGCCGTGGCTGAAATTCTTGTTGATACTTCCGTTTGGTCGCTTGCCCTCCGGCATCGCAGTAGAGCGGAGCCGCATCCGGTCATTCGTGAGCTGGAAGAATTAATTCGCGAAATACGGGTTTGCATGATCGGTCCGATTCGTCAGGAAGTGCTTTCAGGAATCAAAGATTACAGGCAGTTTGAACTTCTCAAAAAACGACTACGCGCATTTCCAGACTTAAAACTGGATGAAGAAGATTTTGAAAGAGCCGCTGAAATATTTAATAAATGCCGAACGGCTGGAATCCAGGGTTCCAATACCGACTTCTTGATTTGTGCTACAGCGGAGCACCACCAGCTTGCAATTTTTACTACGGATCAAGATTTTGTTCGTTATCAAAAATACTGCCCGCTGCTTTTGCATGAACCATCAAAGGAAAAATAGACAGGAATTCAATTTCTATCGGTCTCCCCTTCGGCACTAACGCGTCGACTCGTCGCGGTTTCCTTGCCTCTATCGCGTCAAACCCTCCGCTTTGCATCAGTCACTGTCCAGGCTTCGAAGTATCCATTACTGCTTTTGGAGGTTTGGTCATACGGCTGACGTCAAAAGGTTTCTTAAACGACCAGTTTCGAATTTCACAAGTCGCTGTCAGCTGGCGATCTTTGCTATAAATCGAATAACGCGTAGGAACAACGAGACCATCCACTGTCGCTAAGGTTTCATAAACAAGAA